>NZ_JJML01000027.1 GCF_000775285.1 Neosynechococcus sphagnicola sy1
CCTCCCCTTTGTTTCCGCCGTTTTCACCGACTGGCTATCGGCTGCAATCGCTGTGGGTTGCGGGCATTTGTGCATCTGCTCTCGCACTTGGTCACGCAGGGTGTGGTTGAACTGCTCCCACAACCCTCGGCGTTGCCATTTGCGGTCGTAGGAATAAACGGTTGAACTCGGCGGATACTCCTTGGGTAGCATCTCCCATTGACAGCCGCTTTTCAATTGATAGTAGATGCCGTTACAAACGCCTCTCATGTCGGTTGTGCTGGGGACGTTCACCCGGTTTCCCAGGCGCAATCAGTGGGGCTAAAATTGCCCATTCTTTGTCACTTAGGTCACTGGAGTAGATGGGTTCGCTCATATCGCTGCTCTCAACTGGGTGTCAGCAGTTTATTCCCCTTCTCCGCTCTCCCCTCTCGCTTTAGATTTACTTTATAAACACGCTCTATGGCAGCAAGTGGAAGTAGATTTGCAGAAGAAATTGCTAATTTCTGAATTAGCTGCTGCTGGCGTATGCTTCACGCCAGCAGATATTGTGAAAATTGCCAAACGCTCTGACGGGAAAATTGTGTTCCTAGAAACTGGCGATAACGACAAGGGCTTGCAGCATATTCTTTTAAAGGCTGCTCAGTTTACTGATCGAAAGATTCCGCAGAGCAAGTTACCAGACTTGGTGATGCAAGCAGTTCTGATAGGGAAGCCCATAGGAACTCAAGGACGAGACCGAACTATCTACGAGGTGATGTTTGGCGACCAAAAGCAATATGTATCTGTTAGCGTAGGTAGTAATGGGTTTATTGTTTGGTGCAAATCCAACCGAGAACCGTCAAATTCGGAAATTCATAGGAAATGCCGAAAATAATTCGAATGGCAGCTGATTACGACTGCGAACCCTTGTGGGATTCGGAGGAGGCGGACTATGTTCCGGCTGAAGAACTAGTCCTAAGCCAGCAGACTATGGAGCGACTGGATGAATGGCAGGCAGCCTATGATGCCATCCTCAACCTACAAGATCCTTATGAGATCGCTTTTCCCAGTCCTGAAGCAGAAGCTGCTTGGGATCAGGAAGGATTAGCACTGGCAAACCAGCTACAAAAAGAGCTGGGCGAAGAATACGAAATCCATTACAACAACCAGCCAGTCAAAACTCTAGCGCAGGTGTGACGGTGACGGATACCCCTACAACGGTCGATAGACTCGATAGTTGATTTCTGGAAAGATATTGTCGATTTCTTCGACCTTACTCAGCCAGCCCGCATCAATTTTTCCTGCTTTCAAATCTTCGTAGAGTTTGTTAAACCGCTTCAAGTGCGATTGCGTCCGCCGGACAGCATAGGGCACCATTGTTCCGGTGCGCATGATAAAGGCCCAATCGGAAGACTGTGCCAGCAATAACTCCCGGGCTGCCTGATTGAGGGCGTGCCATGCTAGTTCATCGGCTGGTTCTAAGTGGGCAATCTCAATCATTCGCTCCGCTGCCTTATGGAGGTGGGGATAAATCCAGGCATTGGTATCGTTTAACCAGTACTCATGGAAGCCCTTATAGCCCCAACTTGATTGCGACGGACAACAGACTTGCTGGGTGGGGTGTAGCTGCAAATAGTCAGCCAGATGGATCATCTGGTAAGTACTCTGGTCGTGCCAGGTCTTACGGAAGAGGTAATCCAGGAACCAGGGACCTTCATACCACCAATGCCCAAATAGTTCGGCATCGTAGGGGGAAATGATAATCGGGGGACGCTGCATAATCCCATAGAGATGACCCACCTGACGTTCCCGGTTGTACATGAAGTTGCCCGCATGTTCGGCAGCCTTCTCCCTTGCCCAGTAAGGGTCATAGAGTGCCTTATCCCCGAGCCCCAGACCTCGGCCCGTAATCTTGTGGTACTTGATTCCGGTATTTTTGCGTTGGCCGTTGGGCATGATGTAGGGCTTGATATATTCGTAATCTGCTTCCCAGCCCAGATCTTTGTAGAATTCGCGATATTCTGCCGCCCCTGGATAGCCCACCTCTGAAGACCAAACCTGCTGGGAAGATTCATGATCCCGGCCAAAGGCCGCCACCCCCGTCTCGGTAAAGATCGGGGCATAGGTACCAAACCGAGGCCGGGGACGGGCATAGAGAATCCCATGGCCATCGGTCAAGAAGTACCGCAACCCTGCATCAGCCAACATCCGCTCCAGCCCTTCATAGTAGGCACACTCCGGCAACCAGATGCCCCTGGGAGGCCGACCAAAGTTTTGCTCGTAGTGTTCGCAGGCCACCTGGATTTGTGCCCAGACTGCCTGGGGATACATCTTCATCAACGGTAGGTAGCCGTGGGTGGCTCCACAGGTGATGATTTCCAGGTTGTTACTGTCTTGAAACTGCTTAAACGCAGTCACAAGATCGCAGTCATAGGATTCCCAGGTCTGACGGACGCGGCTGAATTCGGCAACGTAGTGCTCAGCCAGGTAGCGAAGATGACCATTCATCCGGTTGTGCTCCACCTCCTTCTCCACCAGTTCTTCGAGGAGGGTGAGGTGGGCATCATAGCGGTCTTGCAACAGCGGATCTCGCAGCATCGACACCAAGGGCGGCGTCATACTCATGGTGATTTTGAAGTCAATACCATCTCGTTGCAGCCCTTCAAATGCCTGCAAAATCGGGATATAGGTTTCAGTAATTGCTTCAAACAACCACTCCTCTTCCAAAACATAGTCACTTTCGGGATGGCGAACGAAAGGAAGATGGGCGTGGAGAACCAGAGCAAGATATCCAATACTCATAAAATTTAAGTAACGCTACGGCTCAGAGTCGCAAAGCCAGATTGCAAAATTGTAAAGCAAAATCGTAGGGCAGACGTGAACACCTTAGGAGGGGAACTCAGGAGACCCAGGGGACTGGGGATCAAGCGCCAGGAGCGTGGCTTCGCCAATGGGATCATGGAGGGGATGGCTCCAGAGGTTGTCTGAATGACCCGATCCAGTTGAGAATAGGGGAGCATTGGCACTAGCAGGGTCTTGATTGCGGTGCTCAATCAGGTAGCCCTGAAGGACTAGCACCGCTGAACTGGGTGGTTGTCTCGGCAACGTCAGGGTTTGTGGCTATCGGCATGAGAAATGGGAGTCAGGAATTGGATTACGATCTGGTGATTTTGGGAGCCGGGGTTGGCGGTCATGGGGCTGCCCTCCATGCGGTGAGTTGTGGGCTCAAAACCTTAATTGTGGAAGCTGGAGCGGTGGGAGGCACCTGCGTCAACCGAGGTTGTATTCCCTCCAAAGCCCTCCTCGCAGCCGCTGGGCGCGTCCGTGAATTGCGGAACACTCACCACCTGAAAGCCCTCGGACTCCAAGTTGGCAGTGTGGAATTTGACCGCCAAGGCATTGCTGATCATGCCAGTAACTTGGTGGCCAAGATTCGGGCTGACATGACCAATAGCCTGCGGCGGTTAGGGGTTGAGGTTTTGCAGGGCTGGGGGAAGGTGGTTGCCCCCCACACCGTCAGTATTGCCACTGCCACTGGGGAAAAGACCGTAACGGCTGAGGATGTGATTCTAGCCCCCGGTTCCGTTCCGTTTGTCCCACCGGGAATTACGTTGGATGGCAAAACGGTGTTCACCAGCGATGATGCCCTGACCCTGGAATGGCTCCCCCCCTGGGTCGCCATTATTGGCAGTGGCTACATTGGGTTGGAGTTCGCGGATATTTACTCAGCTCTAGGCTGCGAAATTACCATGATCGAAGCCCTCGATCAGTTAATGCCCACCTTTGACCCGGACATCGCCAAGATTGCTCAACGGGTGCTGATTGCCCCCCGTGACATTGAAACCCGATCGGGTGTTCTGGCGCAGAAGGTGATCCCCGGTTCACCCGTCGTGATTGAACTGGCGGACACCAAAACCAAAGAGGTGGTGGAAGTTCTAGAGGTTGATGCCTGCCTGGTGGCGACGGGACGGGTACCCGCCACTCAAAACTTAGGGCTGGAATCCGTGGGGGTGATCCCCGATCGCCGAGGATTCATCGCCGTGGATGACCGCATGGCTGTTTTGATTGAGGATCAACCCGTTCCCCATCTGTGGGCCATTGGGGATGCAACGGGTAAGATGATGCTGGCTCACGCTGCCTCTGCTCAAGGGATGACGGCGGTGGAAAATATCTGCGGACGTCCGAGGCAGATCGACTACCGCAGCATTCCAGCCGCCGCCTTTACCCATCCTGAAATTAGTTTTGTCGGCCTCACAGAACCCGCCGCCCAAGCCCTGGGTGCAACCGCAGGATTTGAGGTCGCTGCCGTCCGCACTTACTTTAAAGGCAATTCCAAGGCGATCGCCGAAGGAGAAACTGAAGGGCTGGCGAAGGTGATTTATCGTCAGGATACCGGAGAAATTCTCGGGGCACATATCCTGGGACTCCACGCTTCCGATCTGATTCAGGAAGTTGCCAATGCCATTGCCCAGGGATGTCCGGTGCAAGATCTAGCCTATCTGGTGCATACCCACCCCACCCTCTCGGAGGTGCTGGACGAAGCCTATAAACGGGCTGAAGCCGCGATCTCCCATCGTCCCTAACCTGGATAGCTGACTTACTGCTCTCTTGACTGCTCCATCATCGGGTCTAGTATGCAAATTCGCCGTCGTTCTCCGAGTTCTTCCATTCACATCCAGGAGTTACGCTTTCAAACCACTGTTCCCGACGCCGAACCCCGGAATATTTTGGAGGCCATTGTCTGGCATAAGGAAGTAGAGGTTGATCAGCTACGGGAGAACTTACCTCTGACGGAACTCCGCAAGCAAGTCCAGACTGTGACCCCCCCCGTCTAGATTTTCTGGCCGCTCTCCAGGCGGGTAAAACCCGCCCTGCTGTGATTGCTGAGGTCAAAAAGGCATCGCCGAGTAAGGGGATACTGCGGGAAGATTTTGATCCCGTCGCGATCGCCCAAGCCTACGAACGTGGCGGGGCTTCCTGTTTGTCGGTGCTGACTGATAGAAAATTCTTCCAGGGGAGCTTTGAAAATCTCAGTCGGGTGCGAGCTGCCGTTGATTTGCCCCTGCTGTGTAAGGAATTTATCCTCTACCCCTACCAGATCTACCTGGCGCGGTCGCGGGGAGCAGATGCCGTCTTGTTGATTGCGGCCATCCTCAGTGATGCGTCATTGCACTACTTTCTCAAGATCAGTCATGCCCTGCAAATGACAGCCTTGATTGAAGTCCATACCTTGGAAGAGTTAGATCGGGTCTTGACGATTCCAGAAGTGCAGTTGGTGGGGATCAATAATCGGAATTTGGCAGATTTTTCCGTGAGCCTGCAAACGACCTGTGCCTTGTTGGCCGCCAGGGAATCCCAACTGCGAGAGCGGGGAATTCTGATTGTCAGTGAATCCGGACTTCACACCCCTGCCGATTTGCATCAGGTTGCAGCCGCTGGTGCCCAAGCCGTTTTAGTGGGAGAGGCCTTGGTCAAACAACCCGATCCGGCACAAGCATTGCTGGCGTTGACAGGGGCTGATCAAGCTGTTCGGCATGAGATTCCCACGTAGAGCTATTACCAGAACCTCCTATGGATCCGATTCCCCTCCCGTCCCATATTCACTACGAGCTACTGTTGCAACTACTAGAGCGCCAGACCATGTTTGCCGTCAGTCAACCTCAGCAAGAGCAGGTGCATCAGTTGATCAGCACCTTGCGCAAAGCCCTGACCCAACAGAAACAGCTGGAGGATAGCTGCCAACGAGCCCATTTACCCATTGAGTTTCGCTGGTCTTTGAATCGCACAGAGCCGGGGCCGCCCCTGTCTGCCGATCCAAATTAGCCATCTGCCCTGCGATCGTAAAACTCCTCCTCCAGGTAACGTTTGAGTTGTTGAGCCATGCGCACCATCCCTTGATGTTCTTCTCGACGGATGAAGGGTAAAAATATCCGTGTTAGGCGTCCTGAAATCATCTGACGATGGATATAGGTTGTTCTCCCGGCTCCGGCATCTAACAGTTCAAAGCTATGTTCACTCATAAACCCAGGAGCAGTGGCAATCCACTGGAGACAGACCCGCGGTTGGAGGACAGTTACCTTAGCTTGGAACATCGTCGCTACTTCTCCTGGCAAGCGACAGAGGGATAGACTGACTGACTGCCCCAGCTGAAATGTGAGACCGGGATCGCGGTCGTACAAAAAGCTATTCCACTTCCACCAGTGTTGCTTTTGGCAAAGAGCCTGCCACACTTGCTGCCGGGAGGCTTGAATTTCAATCGCAGTGTGGAGGCTTGGCATCGCCGTTGTTGTACAACTGTACGTATAACCCGGTACAATTCTAGACCGATTCCCCCTTTAGGCTAGGCACCATTCGCCTCGCCTTTTCCCGCACCCCCAAATTGAGCATGGTTAACCTGACTCCTACTTCTAGTTTTAGTGTGACCATTCGCATTCAGATTCCCAATCATGCCGGAATGTTAGCGAATGTTACCCAGGCGATCGCCGCCGCTGGTGGCAATCTGGGGCAAATTGACTTGATTGAGCAAACGCGTAATTTCTTGATCCGAGAGCTTACCGTGGATGCGGTCAGCAGTAACCACGCCGAAGAAATTGTCCAGGCTGTCAAAGCGGTGCCCGAGGCCCAGGTTCTCAATGTCTTCGATCGCACCTTCAACTTGCATCGGGGCGGTAAGATCCACGTCGAAAGCAAAATTCCGCTGAAGAACCAAATGGATCTGGCCATGGCCTATACCCCCGGCGTGGGACGCATCTGTACCGAAATTGCCCAAAACCCTGAGCAGGTTTACAACCTGACCATCAAAGGCAATATGATTGCCATCGTCACCGACGGTAGTGCCGTTTTAGGGTTGGGGAATCTAGGGCCAGAGGCAGCCTTGCCCGTGATGGAAGGCAAAGCCATGCTGTTTAAGGAGTTTGCAGGACTGGATGCCTTCCCCATCTGTCTGGCAACCCAAGATACCGATCAGATCGTGGAAGTTGTGAAGCAAATTGCCCCGGTCTTTGGGGGGGTCAACCTAGAAGATATTGCTGCCCCCCGCTGCTTTGAAATTGAAGAACGGCTGAGCCAGGAACTAGACATTCCCGTCTTCCATGATGACCAGCACGGCACAGCCATTGTCAGTTTGGCCGCCCTGATCAATGCCTTGAAGCTGGTGAATAAATCCCTGGAGATGGTCAAAATTGTGATCAATGGGGCGGGAGCCGCTGGCGTGGCGATCGCCCGTCTCCTCCGCAAGGCTGGCGCGACTCAGATCTGCCTCTGTGACTCCAAAGGAATTCTCTCCCTTAGTCGCAGTGATCTCAACCCTCAGAAACAGGAATTTGCGGTGACGGCGGCGGGAACCCTCGCCGATGCCCTTCAGGGTGCCGATGTGTTCCTGGGAGTCAGCGTCCCTGGGGTTTTGACCCCAGAAATGGTGCAGACCATGGCCAGGGATCCCATCGTATTTGCCATGGCCAATCCCATTCCTGAAATTCAGCCAGAACTGGTCAGAGGGATTGTTGCTGTCATGGCAACGGGGCGCAGTGATTACCCCAATCAAATCAACAATGTCTTGGCTTTCCCTGGACTGTTTCGGGGTGCCCTCGACTGTCGCGCTAAAGCTCTGACCATGACGATGTACCTAGAGGCGGCCCAGGCGATCGCCTCCTTGGTGAAGCCCAGTGATCTGCATCCGGAACAGATCATTCCCTCTGTCTTCGATCCACGGGTAGCAACCACCGTTGCCGCAGCTGTGCAGCGAGCCGCACGTCAGGAAGGTTTAGCAGGGCGGTAGCCCTCCTCCAGCAGCAGATCGCCAGCCCGTAGGTTAAGCTAGGAATCGCGACGATGAATAGTCTGCTACTCATCGCTATCCAAAGACATCATTTCTTCAGAAGTGGGTCACTGCCCACTTTTTTTATTGGATCGATCCGATGACGCATCCACTGATTTTCCAAGTCATTGATCTGGCAGCACCGGTGGCTGAATCCCTCGGCTTAGAGGTTGTGGGAGCGGTGTTTCATACCAATCAGCGGCCCCCGGTGTTACGGATCGATATTCGCAATCGTCAGCAGCACACAGGATTAAACGACTGCGAGCAAATGAGCCGTGCCCTTGAAGCCATTTTAGATACGACACCCATCATCCCCGATCCCTATGTTCTGGAGGTTTCCAGCCCTGGAATTTCCCGCTTGCTCACCACAGATCGAGAATTTATTGCCTTTCGGGGATTTGGAGTCATTGTTACCGCCATTGCACCCGATGCCAGCCAACAACAATGGCAGGGGCAGCTGGTGGGTCGGGATGAAACCACCCTTGTCCTGACTCAAAAGGGACGGGCGATCGCCATCCCCCGATCTCTGGTTACCCAGGTGCAATTAGATCAGCAGGGCTAGGGGCCGCCGATCCAGATTGGGGTTGATTCAACACACCTAGTCACCTAATTCTTTACAACTCCAGGGAGATTTTTTATGTCAATGGTCAGCCTGCCCGGACTCCGGGACATGATTGACAGCATCAGTCGAGAACGTAACCTGCCCAAGCACGCTGTTCAGGAAGCCCTGCGGGAAGCCTTGCTCAAGGGCTATGAACGCTTCCGCCGTACTCAGCAGCTAGAAAATCCTCACCATGATGAGCATTACTTCGATAACTTTGATATCGAGCTAGATATCGAGGAAGAGGGATTTCGGGTGCTTGCAACCAAAATTATTGTGCAAGAAGTCGAAATTCCCGATCATCAAATTGCTTTACAAGAAGTGCAGGAGGTAGCGGAGGAAGCCCAACTCGGCAGCGAAGTGATCCTGGATGTCACTCCCGAGCAGGGAGAGTTTGGCCGCATGGCCGCTATTCAAACCAAGCAGGTACTGGCCCAAAAACTACGAGATCAGCAGCGCAAGCTGGTGCAGGAAGAGTTCCAGGATCTGGAAGGCACGGTCCTGCAAGCCAGAGTGCTGCGCTTTGAGCGCCAATCGGTGATTATGGCCGTCAATAGTGGTTTTGGGCAACCGGAGGTCGAAGCCGAACTCTCGAAGCGAGAACAACTGCCCAACGATAACTATCGCGCCAATGCCACCTTCAAGGTCTATCTGAAGCGCGTTTCCGATGGGCCTCACCGGGGGCCGCAACTTCAGGTATCCCGTGCGGATGCCGGGTTGGTTGTCTATCTGTTCGCCAACGAGGTACCGGAGATCGAGGACGAAGTTGTCCGCATTGTCGCTGTGGCACGGGAAGCCAATCCTCCCTCTCGCTATGTGGGGCCTCGAACGAAGATCGCCGTCGATACCCTGGAACGAGACGTTGATCCAGTGGGGGCTTGCATTGGAGCCAGGGGTTCCCGTATTCAGGTCGTGGTCAATGAACTGCGAGGGGAAAAAATTGATGTCATCCGTTGGTCTCCCGATCCGGCCACCTACATTGCCAATGCCCTTAGTCCTGCCAGAGTCGATGAAGTCAGGCTCGTGGATCCAGAAGAACGCCAAGCCCATGTCCTCGTCCCAGAAGACCAGTTAAGCTTGGCAATTGGCAAGGAAGGCCAGAATGTGCGGTTGGCCGCCCGACTCACCGGTTGGAAAATTGATATCAAGGATGCCGCCAAGTACGACTACGAAGCTGAAAATCGCAAGATCAATGCTGCGGCAGAGGCCCGCTACCAAGCACAGCTGCAAGCCCATGATCAGGCAGCAGAACTAGAAGCAGAAGAGGAATATGAGGAGGAGGAAGAGAATGAACTCGAAACAGCAGCAGACCCCAATCGAGCCCCATCGTTAGTGTCTGCCGATGTCCACTACCCCGGCGAATAACCTGAGGATGGAAACAGCCAGCGCCCATCGGATCACGTTCCATGACCACACCCAATACTCGACGGTGCATTAGCTGCGGCAAGATGGATCTTAAATCAGCCTTTTGGCGGGTGGTTCGGGTTCATCCATCGCAGATGGTTCAATTGGATCAGGGAATGGGGCGCTCAGCCTATTTATGTCCTCAACAGAATTGCCTGCAAACGGCTCAAAAGAAAAAGCGTCTAGAACGCACCCTGAGGGTCAAAGTCTCCCAAGAAGTTTATCAGCAGCTATGGCATCGACTGGAGGGCAGTATTCAGGCTGGGAAAGGCTAGACAATGTCTGTTATCTTGCCGTTTTTACACCCACTTTTCTGAAGCAATCAGCAGCATGGAACCTGGCAGGCGCACTAAATATTACAAAAAGTTGCGGCGGTTTTTGCTGGATTATTGCAAGATCAGGGTTAAAGCAGCTTACGCTAGTGAAGGACAACTACCGTTCTCACTCAGAGGCAAGAGATTGCCATTGGGGAATGGGAGTCAATCAGAGACCCACCAGTCAGCAGTTGTCAGTCCAGCCGATGTAACCGTTACCCAGAACAGTAAGCACCTATGTAACAGTCAGCACCAAGAGGGAATTGTGGATGAACAATGGCAGAGTGAGAATTTACGAGTTATCGCGGGAATTAAACTTGGATAATAAGGGTATCTTGGCAGTTTGTGAACAGCTTAACATCGCAGTGAAATCTCACAGTAGTACGATTACAGAAACAGAAGCCGAACGGATTCGAGCCGCTGCTGAAAAGTATTCGGCGGCTCAAGCAGGAGCAGCTAAACCCACCGCAGAGCCGTCGGGGGGAATACGGCCTGTGCCATCTCCATCCAAGGAAGTGAGCAATCGGCCCATTGTCCAGAAAAACAACAAATTTTAGAAATTCGTAAACCGATCATTCGCCCCACCCTGAATTCTGAGTCGGCGACGGTTCTGGAGCCAGCGGCTAATCAGCCGCTCCATGCCAGCACACTGCCGTCAACTGCGAGTCAGCAGCCCCAAACACCGCAGCGGCTGACGACTCCCCCCGCCCAGTTCGCGGCAATGGTATAGCGGGTACCGTCTCTCCTACTCTGCCGCCGCCATCCTATCAGGAACCAACAAAAGACGAATTGCCAGTAGCCCCTGGGCAATCGACTCCCTCCAAGGTCGTTAATCGTCAAGAACCTGGCAGTTCCCCTGGCACCACATTCCAACCAGCATCGCTTTCGAGTCGGCCTGTCCTCAAGCGTTCTCGGGGCGATCAAGCCCCATCAGACGGGCTCAGACCAACAGAGGGTACTGCCGGAACTGCAGAACCGCGAAGACTGCCCAGTCGGCCCCAAGCATCCGACGGCACCACGGAAGAGCGCTCCAAGCCGCAGTTAACGACTGAACTCCCCCGGCCGAGATTAGTGCGTCCCAACCTCCAAACGGACACCGAACGGGGTGAGGGATCTCAACATCTGGCTGGGGAAGGCAGGCGGGTTGCCAGTCCCAGTCGGGGAGGGCTATCCTCCGCGCCAACGGGTCTTGAGGCAGCTCCCACCGTCCAGGATTTGAAGCGTCCTACCCCTCCCCGATTGGCGAAGCGGGGTAAGGGTTGGGAAGAAGAAGAAGTCGATGAGACGCCAGATTTCGCTGAAAAAGCTGCCAAGGTTAGCACCAAGGCGAAGCGACGGCTACAACCGTTGGACGAGATTGACATTGATGATATTGAAAATATCGAGGATATTGAAGATCTCGAAGATCTCGATGACACTCAAGATCAAGGCTTCCGAGAAGAAGAAGGAGTTGACCCTGCCCAAGTCAGTCTGTCGATTGCCCGACCTCCCAAGCCTAAAGGACGACCAGGACAGGCTAGACTCGCCTCAGCGGGTGCAGCCTTAATCACGCCCAAGGGCAGAAAATCCGGGGGTGGGGACGATGGCGACCGGGGACGACGACGACGCGATCGCCGGGGTCAGGATGCGACGGTTGAGCGTCCTGAGCGGCTGATCCTCACCGGTAGCTTAACTGTGCAGGAACTTGCTTCGGTGATGATGGTTCCTGAGGCAACGATTATTAAGACCCTCTTCTTCAAGGGGATTGCGGCCAATATTAACCAAACCCTCGATATGCCAACTGCAACGATGTTGGCTCAGGAATTGGGGATGGTGGTCGAGACACCGGAGCGAGAAGCCGCTGCCCGCAAGGTCACGGAGATGATCGATGCCGGAGACCTAGAAAGTCTGCAGCGGCGGCCGCCAGTGGTCACCATTATGGGTCACGTCGATCACGGTAAAACCACGCTCCTAGATTCCATCCGCAAGACAAAGGTTGCCCAAGGTGAGGCGGGCGGAATCACCCAGCACATTGGTGCCTACCATGTGGATGTCACCCACGAAGGCAAGATGCAGCAAGTGGTGTTTCTGGATACTCCTGGCCACGAGGCATTCACGGCAATGCGGGCAAGAGGGGCACGGGTTACCGATATTGCGGTGTTAGTCGTCGCAGCCGATGACGGTGTGCAGCCACAGACCATTGAGGCAATCAGTCACGCCAAGGCGGCGGAAGTGCCCATGGTGATTGCAATTAACAAGATTGATAAACCAGACTCCCAGCCTGATCGGGTGAAGCAAGAACTCACAGAGTTTGGCTTGGTTCCAGAGGAGTGGGGTGGTGATACCGTCATGGTGGCCGTGAGTGCAATCACTGGTGAGAACCTGGATGCACTTCTGGAAATGATCTTGCTGGTGGCGGAAGTGGAAGACCTCTATGCTAATCCTGATCGTGCCGCCCGGGGAACCGTGATTGAAGCTCACCTCGACAAGGCGAAGGGGGCGGTGGCAACCTTGTTGATTCAGAATGGGACGCTCCGAGTTGGCGATATCCTGGTAGCCGGATCTGCCCTTGGAAAGGTGCGAGCCATGGTCGATGATCGGGGCCATCGGGTGGAAGCGGCTCTCCCATCCTTTGCCGTCGAAGTTCTGGGTCTAGGAGACGTCCCTGCCGCAGGGGATGAGTTTGAGGTGTTTAAGGATGAGAAGGAAGCGCGGGCGATCGCGACTGCTCGCACCGATCAACAGCGGCAATCTCGTCTGCAACAGGCCTTGACCTCTCGCCGTGTTACTCTAAACACGCTTTCAGCCCGGGCTCAAGAAGGGGAACTTAAGGAACTCAACCTGATTGTCAAAGCCGATGTGCAAGGTTCCCTGGAAGCAATTCTAGGAGCGCTGAAGCAACTGCCCCAGAACGAGGTGCAGCTGCGAGTTCTGTTTGCAGCACCGGGAGAAGTCACTGAAACCGATGTGGATCTGGCAGCAGCCAGTGATGCCGTGATTATTGGCTTCAACACCACCCTCGCCAGTGGCTCCCGTCAAGCATCGGATCGTACCGGGGTGGATATTCGGGAGTACAACATCATTTACAAGCTCCTAGATGACATCCAGGGAGCAATGGAAGGCTTACTCGATCCAGAGTTGGTTGAAGAAGCTTTGGGTCAGGCAGAGGTGCGAGCGGTCTTCCCTGTAGGTCGCGGTGCCGTTGCTGGTTGCTATATCCTGTCTGGTAAAGTGATTCGTAACTGTAAAGTTCGGGTGCATCGTGGGGGCAACAAGGTCTTTGAAGGTATCCTAGATTCCCTCAAACGGATGAAGGAAGATGCTCGTGAGGTCAATGCTGGCTATGAGTGTGGGATTGGCATTGACAATTTCAAAGACTGGGTGGAGGGGGATACCATTGAGGCCTTCCGCATGGTCAGCAAACGTCGTACCCTCTCCCCCGCCTGATCCCAGGCTGATACTGACTGATGTAGTAGGTGTCTGGAATGCGCTCCTTTTGGTCTGATCCCTATCTGTCGATTCATGCAGCTGGTTTAGCACTGTTGCCGATCAGTCTCGAAGTCTGTGTCTTGGCCATGGCGGCGGGGGAGCCCCAACTCCCCTGGTTGGAATTTCTGTTGATTGCAACAGCGGGGATCGGGCCTGTTTTATGGATGCAGTGGTTCCGCCCCTTCTACATTTTCAGTGTGCTGTTCATTGCCCTGCGCCCCGAAGTGTTAACCCTGGATCAGCGCCGGGTTCTGACCCGAATGAAAGCACCGAACCATCGGGGGTGGGTGGTTCTGGTGGCGATCGCCCTGGGTATGGGGTTATGGCCGCTGTATCGTAGCGCTGCGATCGCTGCTGACCTGACTCCTTTACCCCCAGCATGGCGCATCCTAGGAGTATTCATAGCGGGTTTAGCGTTTCTAGGGAGCAATCTTTTTCTCCAAGTTCCCGTAGCGGTGCTCCGGGTCTTATTGTTGAAAGACACCGAGTTTACAGCGACCCCACCCTATGCCCTCGAACAAATTGCTCAGGACTTTACCATTCCCGGCTGGGGGGTGAATCAGATTGTGCCCCCCTGGACGACTGGCGTTAATGTGCCTGCTGGCATCTTTTCAGCGGCTGAGTCCCAGCCCCAACCCAGTGTTTCAGAATTACCCTCTGCCCAAGAACCAGACTAAATCAGCCGCTTCCCTACCCTAAGAGTGGCCGCACATCCACCCGGAATGTTCTCCCTGGTACAGTTGGCTAATCTTGGGACAGGCTATTCTAGAAAAATCTATAGCAATGGCTCCGATTCACTCCTCTCCTCATCCTCTGACCTATGGCTAGTTTTTCTCCCTCTTCTTCCCCTCCCTGCCCTGAAGATCTCAAGGTTTGGCAGCAACTACAACAGGCAATCACTACCAGTTCTGGGTTTCAGCGTTGGCAGCTTGAGTGCAGCCTCCATCAAACCCTCCAAGGTATGAGCCTAGAGCACCGGGTTCGTCGCTATCTGCGTGAAACCCTAGAAACCCTCTCTTATTAGGAATTGCCGGCAGATTCCAGCTTTCCCCGCCTCGTTGCTCACAATTAGGTAATCAGAATTTAGCCGTCGAGTCATTTCATTGCCTATGATCGGAGAGAGAATCTCAGGCATGTCATGCAGTTTATCGATCAGGTAGAAGTTCAAGTCCAAGCTGGGAATGGAGGCGATGGCATCGTTGCCTTTCGTCGGGAAAAATATGTGCCAGCGGGGGGACCCTCTGGGGGCAATGGGGGGAAAGGTGGATCTGTGTTCCTGAAAGCGGTGGAGCACCTGCAAACTCTGCTGGATTTCAAATATGATCACCGATTTAAAGCAGAGGATGGGGGGCGGGGCGGGCCTAAAAATATGACGGGTGCCAATGGGGGCGATCGCTGCATTGAGGTTCCCTGTGGCACTGTTGTCTATGACGCTGAAACCGAGGAAATTCTTGGGGATCTGGTGCAGCCCGGACAAATATTCTGTGCTGCCCTAGGCGGGAAAGGTGGCTTGGGCAATCAACACTTTCTTAGCAATCACAATCGGGCACCAGACTACGCCCTCCCTGGGTTACCTGGGGCACAGCGACTCCTACGCTTGGAATTAAAGTTACTTGCTGAGGTGGGCATTATTGGTCTCCCCAATGCGGGCAAGTCTACCCTCATTTCCGTGCTCTCCGCTGCTCGACCCAAGATTGCAGACTACCCCTTCACCACCCTGATCCCGAACTTGGGCGTAGTTCGTAAACCTTCAGGGGACGGCACGGTCTTTGCTGATATTCCCGGATTAATTAGTGGTGCTCATCTGGGGACGGGGCTTGGGCATGACTTTCTCCGCCATATTGAACGGACGCGGTTACTGCTGCACCTGATTGATGTCACCCAAGAAGATCCGCTGGTAGCTTACCAAACTATTCAACATGAGTTGCAAGCCTATGGTCGTGGTTTATCAGAGCGGCCCCAAATTCTTGCCCTGAATAAGATTGATGCCTTGGGGGCAGATCCCACAGCATTAGGGGACATCGCCGCCCAACTCCAAGACGTTGCCCAACTCCCGGTGTTTTTGATTTCTGCTGCCACTCGCAGGGGGCTGGATCCCCTGCTCCAGGAGGTCTGGCGATCGCTGGAACAGCTAGAGGCGGATCGGGCAGCAGAACTTTTGCTCACCGCCCCTGCAGCTCTCAGTCCCCTCATCGGTCACAGTCAAGCCATTTAATCCCGCAGCTGATTCGGGTCATCTGGGGGGGAGGCGATTTCAGGGGCTACCAATGGCGGCGGTGAGTTTCCCCAGTCGGAGGATGCCGGGTAGTAAGAGGGTTCCGGGTAGGTAGATCGCTGTTCAACAACTGATTGGGAGGCTGCTGGGAGGCGATCGCGCCGTTGCCCAGGGGTGGAAGGCTTACGGGTAAAGTTTTTCCAGGCTGCCCGCACCCCTACCAGCACACTCCGGGTGTTTACCTGCACCCGCTGTGCCTGCTTTTTAGCCCCCAGTAAACTTTGATCCACTTGTTTGACAACCTCACCCGCACTCTTAACCCCCTCACTGATATCGTCCGTTAAGTCACTAATTTCTAGACCCGTCAGCCGGATGGCTTCTAGGGTGGGTGGCAACTCCCTGGCCAAGGTATCAAACAACTTTTCCGCACTGCGGGCTGCCCGTGCCAGTTCTTGCAGCGTTGGCAGTGCCGCAACCAACACCGCGCTAAGACTGGCCGCAACCAGCAAAATAGACAATCCGAGCCAGAAGAGGGGATCCATCACAGCCTTATAGGGTTCCTAGGGTTCATAACCACGATTGGGATGGGATCGAAGTGTTTCCTCCGGATCAGAGGGGGGATTACTGGATGGATCGGAATTGGCGGTTTCGGGGGGGTAGGGGTAGAGATTATTCAGCACCGGGCGAGTCGTCTCCCCCTCCTTCCCCGTGAGCAGACGTTCCCGTTGGCTGGCCTCGATTCCGGCGGCGATCGCCTCTCGCAATCGATTCAGAGTGTCATCCCAGTTGCGCAGGGCTGATTCTGACAGCCGTCCTGCCTGGAACTGCACACTGGTTGTCAAATCTTCTGCCAATTCCGGGAGCGCATCCGCAGACTTTTTCAGTAACCGCCGCGTCTCGCGTCCTGATCGGGGGGCAATCAACAGACCTGCTACAGTACCAACGGCAGCACCCAGTAGCAAGCCGCCAATAAAGAATCCAGAGCGGTTATTTGACATCTTTGTGGCTTTGATCTGAGGACAACTCCCCTCCACAATAATCTACTTCCGGCTTATCCAGAAGTCTTGAGAGCTGCTTGTAGAGAATTTTCACCCATTCCCCAAACAGGGGCTGAGGGATGCTCAGGGGGCTCAGCGACCGCACCCGCGATGGTTATGGGCAGCCGGGGTTCCTCTTTTCCTAGACCCCTCTGCGAATATGACGGCGCCGGGAGGGGGGAGTAGGGCGAAGCAGACGGGTGGGTGGCCCTTGGAGGGAGCGCAGTTGGCGATAGAACCACTGCCCGAGACTGAGGATGGCTAAGAGCTGTTGCGCTTGTTGCAGTTGAGGTTGGAGTTTCTGGTACTGCCGCCGCAGATGGCGCGTCCCAATTTGACCCTGGGCGATCGCGGCGGGAGCTGCGTGCAGGAGAGCATAGGTATCCCGCTCAATCGTGTGTAAGCTCGCGGTCACCTGCGCCAAGGTACGCCGGAGATGCCAGACCTGCCAGGTCGCATAGAGGCAGGCAAGGGCAATGGAGAAGTTAAAAATCAGTACAATTGCCAACATCAGAGGTCAGTACCTTCCGCAAAGGTCAGAACAATCGTAGCCAAGGCAGCTTTCACCATCAAGCTGCACCCCAAGTTTCCCTCATCCTAGTTGGGGAATCAGTTGCAGGGTTCCGAGACCCAATTCCTTGGATGAGAGGAGCCGCACCTCAAAAAGAGCCACCATATCTCGAAGTTGGGGCTTACCCCGGGAAACTCCAGTAATCCCCTTGGCAATTACCAAACCACAGAATCCCTGGGTTTGTTTGCAGCGACGATCCCATTTTTTCCGGGCTTCGGTGTGGACGGGATCGTCCTCGACAAATTCACCAAATAAATGCAGGTCACCACTTTCGGTTTGAAGAATCCCCAGATCGTAGCGATTTCCCTCAAAGGGGTCTTCCCCAGGATTAAAACAGATCGCCTTCAGTCCCCCAGCTTTTTGCAATTCGGCAATCAAGTTCTTGGCTTTCGGGCGAGAGGTTTGAATCAGAATCACCGGAAATCCATCCCCCTCCTCTGGAAAGGATCGCGGAGCTGCCTGATGTACATCCGTTGTCTCCCGGAGCATACTTAAGCTCTCCCAGGGCATGGCACCTATACTAAAGAAGGCATCATGGGGTACCAGATCATCCCGCAGTAAGGGCTGGATGTCTTCTCCCTCATCATCTGTCTGATCCATCATCTCTAGGAGTTTGGCGGTCAGATCCGGTAAGGTTCCCACCTTGACCGCAATGGCAGTAGCTCCCTGATCTTCTGGATTGGGAATCCGATAGCGACTACTCAGCGCTGGAACTAGGTCATCATCGGCTGAAAACTTCCGACGATGTTGATGCAAAAAGCGATGTAATGCTTCCAGGCAGACCAACAGGGCGATCGCCTCTTCTTCATAAATAAATGGGCGCATGCCCTCAAGGGGATGCAAATTGCCAAAGGCAGGCTCAATTTCCGCCACAGGTAACCCTGCCAGATCCACCTCTTCGCCATCTAGATCTTCATCGGCAGAGTCAAAGGTGAGGAAGAGACAGTCCTGAGCTAGAAACGCTTCTTCCAGGGTCTCGGGAGACCCCTCCTCCTGTAACACACTGGCTCGGAAGCGCTCTAGGGAGTCTTGGGAGCGGTAGAACAACAACCCATACTCCATACCCAGCATTCCCATAACCGAGACGTAGAGGGTTTCGAGATCCCCGTGATTCAGTTCAACCGCTAAAATTTGATGATCGGCGAGTAAATTCCAGGGGGCATCCTGCCAGATCTGGAAGGCGATCTGGGTCAGTGCCTCGGTATAGGCCGGGGGAGTTTTAGGAGGCCGAGAATTCACAACATCTTGAAAACTACGAAAAATTTCGTCGATCAAGGGGAGGTGGGGAACACAATCAACCACAATGTCTAGGTCTTGCAAGACCCCGCGCAGAAAAAACTGTAGCTGGCGATCGCGCACCACGATCTTCTGAGGGCGGCACGGTTTCCCAGGGCCTTGGGGATGTTCCATGGCTCGCAGCAAAGTACGAACCACCGCCTCTGACCCCGTTTCTGGAGGCACCATTTCCATCGCTCGTACCACCCCCTCAGAACCATCGGCCCAGAGAATACAGTCAGCCTCTGTTTTCACCGCAGTAGCATGGGACTCGGTCAGCTCACCCAACGCAGCTAAATTAGCCGATAAGGGTCGACGATCTCCCTCCCAGACACTGGGGATTTGGCGTAAACTCTGTAAGCGACGACGGGTGGTTCTGTTAAGGGCAGTCATAGATACAAGCCTACGCAGTGAAACAAGGCGATGCCAGTGAATAAAATCTGAATGGATGAGTCTGTCCTAGATCCTAATCTTAGACACGGAGTGTCTGCTTCGAAATGGCTTTTTCATCTTTGGTAAAAATGAAATTCCTCAAACCCATCCCTTTTGTTCAGACCAATCCATGGCGTAGTGCCACCACTGCAGCCTGTACTCGGTCATCGACCGCCAGCTTGTTCATGATGCCCCGGATATGGGTTTTGATGGTATTGGGACTGAGGTAGAGGGCTGTGGCAATTTCGGGATTGCTATAGCCTTCCACCATCAGCTTTAACACTTCCAGTTCCCGGTGAGACAAATGACCAATGTTACTAGCCGGAGTCGGTGGTTTCAGATGTTCCACTACCCGGCGGGCAATTTGGGGATCTAGATAGGTGGCACCCTCTTGGGCGGCGGCGATTGCTGCCAGCAACTGATCCACACTCGTACCCTTGATGCAGTAGGCATCCGCGCCACTAGAAAGGGCCGCAATTACCTCGGTTTCGGTGGTGTGAGACGTTAACATCACCACATGGGTCTGGGGCAGTGCTGCTTTAATCTGTTGGGTGGCGGCAATCCCATCTAGGCGTGGCAACCCAATATCCATAACCACAATGTCGGGTTGCAGGCGCAGGGCAGCTTCCACACCCAGATAGCCATCTTCTGCCTGCCCCACGATTGTAATTTGGGGATAGGCTTCTAGAGATTGCTCTAATCCCAACTGCATCATGGGATCATCTTCAACAATCAAAATTCGTAGGGGGGGTAACTCTTTCAGCAAAGTCATTGGGTGGGGGTGATGGCTGCCACTTAGTGTAGTAGATCTACGAGAGGGTGAAAAATACTGAGCGTATTTCCTCAGCCCAGCCATTGAGCAGCAAGTCGAAGGTCTATAGGGCTTTTTAGGGCAATGGTTCGTCCATCAGTGGGTGAAATCCCACTGGACTTTGGCCGCAGGGTCACCTCCAGGAATGAAAATGCAGCTCCATTTCATCTTCGGGAGAGGGATGAACACTGGGTCTGGAAGGTTTGATAGCGGTTCTTGATCACATGAAATACACCTGAGTTATACAGGGAGAGGATTTGAGCTTTCTACTTACGCCACAGTAGATCGGTAACCGCCATAGCACCGATCTCCTAAGGGCTAGTCCGTGCCCAAACCCAAAAATACGGCCCCGAAACAGTCGTTTGAAATCCCTGTTAAGTTGTAATAAATAACCAGCTCATCAACCCACCTTAATTCCATGAAAAATTCGAGAATGAAATTTCGTCAGATCCATCACACCCTTGCTCCGATCATGCTGCTGCCGATTGTCTTGACCGTGATCACAGGGACTTTTTATCAAATGTTTGATTTGGCTGGACAAGGGGATAATGTTGAGTGGTTGCTAGACATCCATAAAGGACACTTCGGAGCCTTGAATCTAGAAATAATCTACCCATTTCTCAATGCATTTGGTTTATTGGTAGTGGCAGCAACCGGTAGTTCAATGTGGCTACAAATGCACAATAACTCCATAAGACGTTAGCCTTGATGGTGTTTTTAATATGTCAAATTGAAGTTGTAATTCGACCTATTGCTACCTCAATATAGCCATTCCTACTCTAATGAGATACGGTAACAACAATGAGAGAACCAGTTACGAATGTTCTCAAGAGAGATTTGGTTGAAAGCCGATTCAAGAGCCAAGGCGAGGTCAGGATAATTACGGGCCTTGATCGACCGTAAAATCTGCTTAATTTTAGACCAGGCATTTTCAATGGGGGAGAAATCAGGAGAATAGCGGGGTAAATAAATCAAAGTAGCTCCCGCTTGTTCAATCAAAGCTCTGATCTCAGCTCCCTTATGAATCGAGCAATTATCCATTAAGACAAAGGCTCCCGGCCATAACTGCGGCACTAATCGCTGAGCAATGAACGCTTCAAAGGTGAGTCCATCGATAGCCCCTAACAGACTCACTTGGGCAATCACACCTTTAAGAGATAAAGCCCCAATCACCGAGACATTTTTGCCTCGGCTGGAAGGACGATTTCCTCTGGCTCTTTGCCC
>NZ_JJML01000028.1 GCF_000775285.1 Neosynechococcus sphagnicola sy1
TATAGCGGTTCTCGGTCAAGTGTGGTACGCTCCTATTCCTGAAGCTTTTGCCATTCAAGAATCGACTGTACTTTACCAGATTAATAGCCGCTATATCATCAAAAGGCTATCGCTACTGGTAGAGATTTGTAGGCTTTACGTGTTGATATCATCAAAGGGCGATGGCAATATAGATTGAACTCACAGTACGCATAATTAATCATTTCAGCGGACGGTATGGAGATCCCTTCGGGGATGCAGAGTATCGTTACCGTCGCTGAATTCAAACGTTGGCCGATCACTCGCGGGGCTCGCCTGCTCGCCCAATGAGTTCTACGTGCAAAGGTAAGCTTTTGATATGGCTGCATTCTCGATTTGATCTCTGAACAAATCCATCAGCGATATAATTTCATGGTGCAATTCTATATACTGATCAAACTCCATTAATAGATACTGTCCATGTGCGATTTCGTTTCTAGAACGAAGCAAAGTCTCATCAATAATTTTTTCTTTTGTTTCATAGAGAGAGTAGTCTAGCCCCAAGATACAGATAATATCTTTCAAGACTTCAGAATTAAGATTTGATTGTGTCTTAATTGCATCATCCCATTGAATTAAGCACTTGGATTCTAATCCTGTTATTAGGAAATCTACAACTTTGGTAAAGATAACTGCTCTATAACTGCCTTGAGCTTCATTCAGCTGTTTTTTAACAGCCAAAGCTAGAAAGTTAGGTGCCAGTTCTGAGCATTTTAGGTTTTGTCTAGCAACAAACTCTACATAAGATGTCGCAGCATTTTTAACAAAGCCTTCCCAGTGCGCGTACAAAATTGCAGTACCGCTCCTAAGCAAAGTGGATTGAACAGTTCGATATTTATTTTTCTCGACTAAAGTTTTGATGTATATCAACTCTTTTTTTCGCCATGCAATTTCCTCAGAAAGCTGATCGCTTAGCTGAGATATAGTCCGAATCTTAGTCATGGTTGGAATAAATCTCTTCCCAGAGGAACTATTCTTGGCATCCGCAAACTAGCTGTTTTCCCAGAACCAATTCTTCTTATGAAGTCTTTATTTCCCCATAGCTTTTTAATCCGTTCTAAAATATCAAAACTCTTTTTAACATCTAGAATAGCTTCGTAGTTATATCCAATACCAAGGGCAACTGCCTCAAAAGCAGATAATAAAAACCCACCCAGAAATCTTTGTTTCTGAACGTCATATCTATGGAAGCAGTCTGCCCCTATAGTTTCGTTTAAGATACTGAAAGTAGCTTTAAATGCCTTGGCTTCCTGATCAAAGTTAAAATCGGGATTCCTTGCAATCTCTAGCATTTTATCTGTCACAAACTCATTGATGTCTTTCGCTCTCTTGACTTCTTCAGCATCAAGTGTCCTAAAGACTATAAATCGGAGTGCAAGATCCATATCGTATTGCTCTTCTTTGGCACGATCTGTTAAGACAATGCATTGTTCAAATCCTTCATCCTTAGATAGCTCGGATAACCAGGAAAACATCTTGCGATTTTCCATAATTAGAATGCAATTTCTCAACTCTTGATCCGAAAGCGGCGACCCTCCTGTATTCAATCTCTGAAACAATTCATATTTACTTTTTTCATCACTCTCTTTCAGTATAATTTTGACATCTAACTTAGATCGCTTGATAAAAAGCTTCTGAGCCGCAGTGAAGGCGTTCTCAGGATCTTCAGGATTATCCCATTTCTTATTTATGAGCGAAGGCAAATACTTTGTTTCTTCCAGAGTGAGAGGCTCAACTTTCTTCTTCTCTTCATTCAGAAGAATTCCCATAAACTGAAAAATAGTGGACAATCTTTGTAGTCCATCTACAACATCCCAAACCCCATCCTTCCTTTGAGATACAAAAATAGGCGGGAGAGGAATTCCCAGCAGGATAGATTCTATTAACTTAGTCTTTTGTAGAGGAGACCAGCGGTAAAAACGCTGAAACTCTGGATGTATGTCTATTTCTTTATCTTGGTAGAGGTTAGTCAACTCACCTATTGACATTGAGTAGCTATCAGACTTGACCTCGGTACTTCTTAAGTCAATCTCATCTTGTAAGGCCATCTAGATATCCTCTTACCTCTTCGAGATTTTTGGAGTGAAACTGAATCAGTGACTGGCTTTCATTGTAGAAAATTTTCAGCACAGTCGTGCAAATATCCCATATCAGAAGGTGATTCCAGCCAGATTGGTATAGATTGACTCAGATCACCTGTGCCAGCGGTCGAACAATGCGTTGGTGCGGACGGAGCGAAGGTTATCTGTAGGTATCAAAGGCTACTAGCCGCCGCACAACTTTACCGTTATCAGTCCTATGTAGTACGTCCTAACTTAAGACTCTAGAAGTCAGAATCCAGAAGAGTTTTGGGATACTGGTTCTAGGCTCCTGAATTCTAACCAAGGAGCTGTACCTTTACATTAATGTGGACAGCAATGTAGCTTGAGTGCTGCGGTACTTAACTCTTTCCAAGGTAAAGCTGATTATTTTTAATATGCGTGTCACCCTGATTATTGCCTCTATGGGTGCCGGGGGGGCTGAGCGTGTGCTGGCCATCCTGGCCAATGCCTGGGTAGCTCAACAATGGCAGGTGACCCTCCTGACCCTCGATAGTGGCGATTCCCCTCCCTTCTATGACTTAGATCCCCAGATTCAGCGGCGATCGCTGGCAACCTCTGGCCCGTCGGTAACCCTGTGGCAGGCCATTGGGCAGAATTGCCACCGCCTGTGGACTCTGCGTCGGGCGATCGCGGACAGTCGGCCTGATGTGGTGATCAGCTTCATTGATCAGGTGAATATCCTGACTCTCATTGCGACCCGATTTCTCGCCATTCCGGTGATTGTGACCGAACGTACTGATCCCAATTGCCATGTCATTGGCAAGACCTGGGAGTTGCTGCGGCGCTGCACCTATCCTTGGGCGGATCAAATTGTGGTGCAGTCCCTGACGGTCAAACAGTATTTTCCACCTCGGTTGCAGTCACGGATCAGGGTGATTCCCAATCCCGTGCTGGCGCCCCGAATCGATGCCGGATCGGGGAAGTTCCATCGGGATGCACCCTCAGGGCGATCGCTGATTGCCATGGGTCGCCTAGGTCCCGAGAAAGGGTATGACCTGTTACTCCAAGCATTTGCCCAAGTCTGCGATCGCCATCCGGAATGGACACTGAAAATTTTGGGAGAGGGCAGCCTCCGAGGGGACTTGGAAGCCCTCGGCGATCGCCTAGGCATCGGGGAGCAAGTCCACTTCCTCGGCCTGGTCAAGCAGCCCTATGGGTGGTTACAACAGGCGGATGTTTTTGTCATGGCCTCTCGTTATGAAGGGTTCCCCAACGCCCTGTGTGAGGCCATGGCCTGTGGCTTGGCGGTGATTGCCACCGACTGTCCCAGCGGTCCCCGTGCCATCATTCGTCCGGGGGTGGATGGTATTCTGGTTCCCAGTGAGGACGTAGAAGCCCTAGCAGCCGCAATGCACCACCTGATGTCAGATCCCATCGCACGGCAGAAATTATCAGCTCTCGCCCCGGAAGTCCTAACACGCTTTAGCTTAAAGACCGTCTTGGGGTTATGGGAATCAGCCATTGCATCTGTGATCTCAGGCGCTGGGTTGAACTCAAAGCAATCTAACCCGTGATCAAAATTGTCTTCTTGATTCGCTCCCTTGACTTCGGTGGCAGCCAAACTCAATTGGTTACCCTGGTTAAAGCCCTTGACCCGACTGAGTTTGAGGTGACCGTGATTTGTTTTTATTCAGAGGGAACTTTAGCAACAACCCTTGTAGAGAGTGGCATCCGGGTGCTGTCCCTGGAGAAGCGAGGACGCTGGGATCTGGGGAGGTTTTATGGGCGGTTGAGCGGCTATTTGCACCAGATTCAGCCCCAGATTCTCCACAGCTACCTCAGCGATCCCAATCTGCTGGTGATCCTATTAAAGCCATGGTTTCCTCGGATAGCGATTGTTTGGGGAATTCGTACAGCTCAGGATAATTTGCGCCAATACAGTTGGTTCATCCGCCTTTTGTTCTGGCTGGAATGCCGCCTCGCTGGTTTTGCCGACTTGATTATTGCCAATTCCCAGGCCGGACGCGCGTTTCATATTGCCCAAGGATTCCCAGCGGCTAAAACCATTACGATTCCCAATGGCATTGACTGCGATCTCTTCCAACCCGATCCCCAGGGTCGAGTCAAGCTGCGCACTCTCTGGGGAATTCCCGACTCCGTAATTCTGATTGGTCTGGTGGGACGGCTTGATCCCCTCAAGGATCACCCTACCTTCTTAAAAGCAGCCGCCCTGCTCTGCCAACAACGCCGGGATGTCCATTTTGTCTGTATCGGCAGTGGGTTGGACACAGCTGATCAACTCCAGCAACTGGCGACCGATTTAGAGATTGCAGATCGCATCACTTGGTCAGCCGCGAGGACGGATGTGCCGGAGGTGCAAAATGCCCTCGATATTGCCACTTCCTGTTCCACCAGTGAGGGCTTCTCGAACGTGATTACAGAAGCGATGGCCTGTGGGGTTCCCTGTGTGGTCACCGATGTTGGAGATTCTGCGTGGATTGTTGGCAAGACGGGTATTGTCGTGCCTCCCGCCGATCCTCAAGCCCTAGCTGCGGGGTGGCAAGCTTGTCTGGCGATGGATCGGCAACACCTGGGACAGTTAGCGCGAGCCCGGATTATCCAGCACTTGAGTGTGCAACAGCTAGCGATGACCACCCAAGATGCACTGGTATCGCTGCTCCAGCGCCAAACCCTGAGGTTCTGATGACCGATCCTTCCCCCCCGTGCCCCCAAACATCTAGTGTTTGTGATCACCGGTTTGTTCACCGGCGGTGCTGAAATGATGCTATATAAGCTGCTCTCAAGACTCAACCGGGGGAAGTTTCGGGCTAGTGTCATTTCCCTAACCCCCGGTGGTAGTCTCAGGGATCAAATTCAGCATCTGGGGATTCCTGTTTACTGCGTCGGAATGAAGTCCCAACAAATCAATTTGAGGGCGATCCTGGCATTTATCCCTCTGATGCGAAAACTTAGCCCGGATCTAATTCAAGGTTGGATGACCCATGGCAACTTGATTGCCCAAATCAGCCGATACGTTCTCTCATCCAGTGTCCCTATACTTTGGAGTATCCGCCATTCCGCCCTCAAACCATCAGAGACTAAATTAACCACCCGACTGATCATTGGATTGCTGGCTCATTTCTCTCACCTGCCCGAGGGAATTATTTATAACAGTCGGTCGGGAGCGGAGGATCATCATCGAATTCACTATGCCCCGCTCAAGACTGTGATTATTTCCAATGGCATTGATACCGATTTGTTTCATCCTTCCCTCACAAATCGGCTAAAAATTAGACAAGAACTAGGTCTCGAAGATCATACAATCATCATTGGTCTGATCGGTCGATTTCATGTCATGAAAGGGCATGAATATTTTCTCCAGGCAGCAGCTTTGTTGCTGCCAATTTTTCCGGAGACACAGTTTCTCCTGGTTGGTTCTGAGGTGACTCCCAAGAACCCGGTGCTCAGCAATTTAGTTCGCAGTTTAGGACTGGAGTCCCATGTTCATCTTGGGGGAGAGCGACAGGACATTCCTCGATTAACTGCTGCCCTCGATATTGCCTGTTCAACGTCTAGTTTTGGGGAAGGATTTGCTAATGTAATTGGGGAAGCAATGGCCTGTGGGGTTCCCTGTGTCGTGACCAATGTGGGGGATGCGGCCTGGATTGTGGGAGAGACTGGGTTTGTGATTCCCCCGGCTGATCCGGTGGCACTCTGTGAAGCATGGAAAGCCCTGATCTGTATGGATCGATCTGCACGTCAAGCTCTTGGTTTACAAGCACGTCAGCGGGTAGAAGCGCACTTTGCTCTTGATAAAATTGTCCGGCAATATGAGGCTGTCTATGAAGAAATCTTTTCTAAATGGAAACATTGATCCCATCGTGGTTCAGAGTTTCGGTGAGGAATGGCAAGCATTTGATCAATCTTCTCTATCCTCAGAGGATGGCTTGCAAATGTTTAATGAGTACTTTTCAATTTTCCCTTGGCAGTGTCTCCCCAAAGATGCTGTCGGATTGGACATCGGTTGTGGCAGTGGCCGCTGGGCCAGATTGGTCGCCCCAAAAATTGGTAGACTCTATTGCATTGATCCAAGTGTTTCTGCTTTAAATGTTGCTCGTAAGAATTTGTCTCAGTGCCAAAATTGCGAATTTATCCTTGCGGGGGTTGAGAATATTCCCCTAGGAAATGCTACAGCGGATTTTGGCTATGCTCTGGGTGTTTTACACCATATTCCTGATCCGGAAAAAGGAATTCGATCCTGTGTCGAAAAATTGAAGTCAGGAGCACCATTTTTACTTTATATGTATTATGCATTTGATAATAAACCCTGGTGGTATCGATGGATCTGGAAAATCAGTGAATTGGGGCGTTTTTTGATTTCCAGATTACCTTTCCCAATGCGGTATGCAGTCAGTCAGGTCATTGCCCTATTGATTTATCTGCCCTTGGCTCGATTTTCCCTAGGGTTAGAAAAATTAGGCGTTAATGTCGATTCCATTCCCCTATCTTCCTATCGACATCGGCGGTTTTACTCTATTAGGACGGATGCCCTGGATCGCTTTGGAACCCGCCTTGAACAGAGATTTACGAAAGCCCAAATTCGTTCCATGATGGAAAACTCTGGCCTAGAGAAAATTATTTTTGATGACTCTGAGCCGGGCTGGGTTGCCCTAGGTTACAAGAAATAAATGTGTGGACTTACTGGCTTTTGGCACCCGTCCGCAGTCTTCAGTACGGCTCAATTAGAGGCGATGGTTCAGACCATGGCCGATCGCTTGCGCCACCGTGGCCCCGATGATGGGGGAACCTGGGGGGATGAAACCGTGGGCTTGGCTCTGGGACATCGGCGGTTGGCAATTGTCGATCTGTCTCCGGAAGGGCACCAGCCGATGCTATCTGCCAATGGTCGCTATGTGATGGTGTTTAATGGCGAAATTTACAATTTTCGGGACCTGCGCCAACAGTTGCTAGCCCTCGGCCATGGATTTCGCGGCCATTCTGACACCGAGGTGATGCTGGCCGCTTTTTGCCAGTGGGGAGTGGAGGTGTCATTGCAGCGGTTTGTGGGCATGTTTGCCTTTGCCCTCTGGGATCGGGAGTTGCAACGGTTACATTTGGGGCGCGATCGCCTGGGAGAAAAGCCCCTGTTCTACGGTTGGTGCCAGCAAACCCTGGTGTTTGGTTCCGAACTTAAGGCATTGAAAGCCCACCCCCAGTGGCAGGGTCGGATCAACCGTGATGTGCTGACCCTCTTGCTCCGCCATAACTACATTCCAGCTCCCTACTGCATCTACGACGGGTGTTTCAAACTGCCGCCGGGAACCCTGCTCACCTTCGATCAAGCACACCATCACCCGGCACCAATTCCCTACTGGTCTGCCACCGAGATTGCCGAGCGGGGAGTTGCCCATCCCTTCACTGGTGGTGAGGGGGCAGCGATCGAGGAGTTAGACTACTTGCTCCGGGAGGCCATTCGTCAACAAATGGTGGCCGATGTCCCCTTGGGAGCCTTTCTCTCCGGGGGCATTGATTCCTCAACCGTCGTGGCGTTGATGCAAGCTCAGAGCGATCGCCCGGTGAAAACCTTTTCCATCGGCTTCCACGAACAGGACTACAACGAAGCCCCCTACGCCCAAGCGATCGCCCAACATTTAGGCACGGATCACACGGAGCTATATATCACTCCCCCCGATGCGATCGCGGTGATCCCAAAGTTACCCAGTCTCTACGATGAACCCTTTGCGGATTCCTCTCAAATTCCCACCTTTCTCGTCGCTCAACTAGCCCGCCAACAGGTGACGGTGAGTCTCTCTGGGGATGGGGGGGTATGAATTATTTGGGGGGTATTATCGTTACTTCACGGGGCGGCAGTTCTGGCAGCGAGTGGGCTGGGTACCCCTGCCATTGCGAACCCTCATGGCTGCGGGGTTGAATCGAGTCTCCCGTCCGACCTGGGATTGCCTTCTGGGTCGGATTGCTACCCTAGTTCCTGCCCACAGTCGCTACAATCTCACGGGGGAACGGATGCACCAGATTGCCCGCATTTTGGGGGTTGACAGTCCAGATTTGATGTATCGATCGCTGGTTTCCCATTGGCAACAACCCACGGCCATTGTGCCAGGAAGTCAAGAGCCGCTGACTCGGTTGAGCGATCGCCAATCTTGGGCGCAGTTGCCAGACTTCACCCAGCGAATGATGTTCCTCGACTTGGTTACCTATCTACCGGATGATATTCTCACCAAGGTCGATCGGGCCTCAATGGGGGTGAGTCTGGAGTCTCGGGTGCCGTTTTTAGATCACCGAGTTGTAGAATTTGCCTGGACAATTCCCCTATCGATGAAAATTCGTCACCAGCGGGGCAAATGGCTGTTGCGACAAGTCCTCCACCGCTACCTGCCCTTGGAACTGATTGAACGTCCGAAAATGGGGTTTGGGATTCCCATTGATGAATGGCTCCGCAGTTCCCTGAGGGACTGGGCTGAATCCCTGATCAATCCCCAGCGACTCCAGCAACAGGGCTTTTTTAACCCGGCACCGATTCAAGAAAAGTGGCAGCAGCATCTCAGGGGCGATCGCAATTGGCAGTATTATCTCTGGGATATTTTGATGTTCCAAGCTTGGCTGGATGAAAATCAATGAAAATTGCGCTGATCACCAATGATGATCATGGGATGTGGCAATTCAGAGGTGGTCTGATTCAAGCCCTGATTGCCAGAAATATCGAGGTATATGTCCTTGTGCCCCCTGGTCCTTTTGTCGAGAAATTGCAAGCCCTGGGAGCCATCTATATTCCAATTCAAATGTATCGCTTTATCAGTCCCCTTCAGGACTTAAGGCTGATGTGGCAATTTTATAGAATTTTTATCAGCCAAAAGTTTGATCTGATTCATACCATGACGATTAAGCCCAATTTGTTTGCCACCTTTGCGGCGAAATTGGCGGGGGTTCCGCGCATTGTTTCCCTGGTATCTGGAATTGGGTTCATTTTTGCCTCGGAGTCAAAATTACTTGTCAGTATCTGCATTCGTCCCCTGGTGATGTTGCTGTATCGATGGGCATTATCGATCAGTAATAAAACATGGTTTCAAAATCAAGATGATTTTGATTTTTTTAGTCGAAAAAAATTAATTATCCCTACCAAAGGAATTGTAATTAGAGGCAGTGGGGTGAATTTAACTGAGTTTTCCAGGGAAACAGTTGATCCCCAAGCCCTCAAAGCCCTGAGACTGGAAATTCAACTCTCTCCATCGGAACAATGTGTAATGATGATCTCTTCACGGTTGATTTGGAGCAAGGGAGTTCGGGAATTTATTGAAGCGGTAGAAATGCTAGCACCCCGGTTCGAGCGTTGGAAATTTGTCATCCTTTGTCCCAAAGATCCCGACGCTCCGGATGCGGTTCCAGAGGCGTATACTGAAGCCCATCGCTCCGATAGACTGCAGATTATCGACGAGATGCGCCTGGATGTGAAAAACTTTCTAGAGTTAGCAGATATTTTAGTTCTGGTTTCCTATTATCGAGAAGGAGTGCCCCGGATCTTGTTGGAAGGCTTAGCCATGGAAAAGCCGATTGTGACCTCGAATAGTGTCGGTTGTAAGGAGGTGGTTGAAGATGGTAAAAATGGGTATCTGGTGCCGATCAAAAATGCTTCTGTTCTGGCCGAAAAGTTGGAAAAATTAATGCAGAATCAAGCCCAGAGATCCCAGTTTGGGAAATTCTCTCGACGGATGGCAATCGATTTTTTTGATGAGAAAATAGTCATCCATCGTGTCATTACTGAATTGTATGGAATCAGAGCTTAACTTCAGGTTCGAAACTGTAAATTACGAATTCCAGAACTTAAGTCGCCCCAGGGATGAGAGGATGACACAAATAATCAAACGATTCCTAGATTTTATATTTGCTTTCCTAGGGTTGATCCTCTTGTCACCAGTTTTGATGGCGATCGCGATCGCCATTTATCTACAGATGGGTTACCCGATTTTGTTCACCCAGCTCCGTCCTGGTTACAAAGGCAAATTATTTACCTTTTATAAATTTCGCACCATGACCAACGCCCGAGATCCAGAGGGAAACCTGCTGCCCGATGGAGATCGCCTCACCCGTCTTGGGCAGTTTTTAAGGCAAACCAGTCTGGATGAATTGCCCCAACTCTGGAACGTGCTCAAGGGGGAGATGAGTTTTGTTGGGCCCCGCCCACTTTTAGTCGCCTATCTCGATCGCTACACGCCGGAACAAGCCCGTCGTCATGATGTCAAACCAGGGATTACCGGATGGTCACAGATTAATGGTCGCAATCACCTGGGCTGGCAAGAACGGTTTGAACTGGATGTCTGGTATGTTGATCATGCCAATTTATGGCTGGATTGCCAAATTTTATTGCGCACCATTGGCAAGGTTGTAAACCGGGAAGGCATCAATCAAGAGGGTCAAGCCACGATGGAAGAATTTAAGGGATAAATACTGGCATGGACGTTCAAATTCTTGACTGTTCCAGTGTGGTTTGGCTGGAGACATTAGAGCATCTCCGTCATGATATCTATCACCGACCTGGTTATCTGGCGTTAGAAGCCAGCAGAATTGAAGCAACCGCAGCAGCAATTCTCATTACAGAAAAACAGCAGCAATTCTTTCTGCCTTACTTAGTCCGATCCTGCGATCGCCTATTAGAAAATGAATCTGGAGAATCTCCTGTTTTTGATCTGATCTCGCCCTATGGCTATCCCGGCATCTTGTTGAGTGATGCAGCGTGGGAATCCACGTTTATCCAGCAAGCCTTTACCATGATGATAGAGAAATTTAAAGGTATGGGAATCTGCTCGGCATTTCTGCGACTCCATCCGATCTTGAATCAGAATTTTGATCAAATTTATCCTGGCTTGGGCCTGCAATTAACAGGGGAAACAATTGCCGTTGACCTCACCCTATCTGACGCAGAAATTTGGCAGCAGACTCGCTCAGAACATCGGAATAAGATCAACCGATGTAAGCGCCAGGGATTTGTTGCTCGCATGGTAGAGCCTGCTTTATTCATAGAAAAATTTAATGAGATTTACGAGGAGACCATGGATCGCGTCCTTGCCAGCCAGTCTTACTATTTTGGACTGGAGTATTTGTTCGGTCTATTAAGGGCTTGGGAGAAGCACCTGCATCTCTGTATTGTGGAACTCAATGAGCAAGTGGTTTGTGCCGGATTATTTACATCTTGCGGTGGCATGGTTCAGTATCACCTTGGTGGCACCAAGGGGGGATATCTCAAGCAAGCTCCCAGCAAACTGATGTTTGATCATGTTCGTTACTGGGCAAAGCAACAAGGCAATACCCTATTTCACTTAGGCGGGGGAGTAGGTGGCGCTGCCGATAGTCTTTACCACTTTAAAGCTGGCTTTTCACGACAGCGATATCAGTTTTCAACGCTGCGCCTGATTCTAAATGAAACCCTATATACAGAGATGGTGGAATTACGAGCACGGCAATTGGGTACCAATCTCTGCAAACTTCGAGAGACAAGCTTTTTCCCCGCCTATCGTTGTTCAGTCATGCCAGTCGCCAGTCCTTAAATCCTACGCCAGACTGTTCAGTGATCGATTATGATCAATAGCCAGGATTTTCCCTGATGATTGAGCTTGAATTCGATCTCATCCCCTTTGTTTATCCCTGATTTTCTGTCGTCACTAAGGTTATTTTAAACAGGTTGGACAAGCCAATTCTGCTTTCTACTCCTCACATGGGCACCCAGGAGTTGGAGTTTGTCAAAGAGGCATTTGACACCAACTGGATTGCACCCGTTGGCCCGCATATCGATGCCTTTGAACTAGAGTTTTGCGATCTCGTTGGGGCAAAACATGCCGCCGCTGTCAGTTCAGGAACCGCAGCCCTCCACCTTGCCTTGAGGCTACTGGGAGTTGGCCCAGGAGATGAAGTCTGTTGCTCGACTCTGACCTTTATTGCCACGGCGAACCCCATTATCTACCTGGGAGCCAAGCCTGTTTTTATTGACAGCGATCGCGGTACCTGGAATATGAACCCGCTCTTGTTACGGCAGATTTTGGAGCAAAAAGCTCGGTTAGGCAAGCTACCCAAAGCCGTGGTGGTGGTGCATCTCTATGGACAAAGTGCTGATATCGATCCGATTCTAGATGCCTGCAATCTCTACGGTATTCCCTTGCTGGAGGATGCAGCAGAATCTCTGGGAGCTACTTACAAAGGGAAATCGCCAGGAACCTTGGGGCGCATGGGTCTCTATTCCTTCAATGGCAACAAAATTATCACCACCTCTCGGGGGGGGGATGTTGGTCTCTGAAGATGCCAACCTGATGGCAGCGGCTCGTTTTCTGGCAACCCAGGCCCGTGATCCGGCTCCCCACTACGAACATTCGCAGGTTGGCTACAACTACCGTCTCAGCAACATCCTCGCGGGGGTTGGCCGAGGCCAAATCAGGGTTCTCGCCGATCGCGTGGCGGCGAGACGACACAATTTTGAGATCTACCAACAGGCGCTGGGAATCTTACCAGGTATCCAGTTCATGCCAGAAGCTGCCTTTGGTCGGGCGACCCGCTGGCTCACCTGCCTGAGGATTGATCCGGCTGCCTTTGGTGCCGATCGTGAACAGGTTCGTGTGGCCCTAGCGCACCAACAGATTGAAGCCCGTCCGGTTTGGAAACCCCTGCACCTGCAACCTGTTTTCGCTGACTGTGAATCCATCGGAGGAGCGATCGCAGCAGACCTATTTACCCACGGTCTCTGTCTCCCGTCCGGTTCTAATTTAACCCTTGAAGATCTAGAGCGAGTCATTACTGCCATTTTACAAGTGCATCAACGGGCAAAAGTCGATGGTTGAAATCAGCGGTCGTCATCAGACCTGATATAGTAGGCTCTAGGTTTAGGTAAGGGTTGACTCAGCAACATTAATAGTATTAGGAGATTCTGATTTTTATGCCCACTTCCCCCTTAGATTTTCTCTTTGATAAATATCATACCTCCGGTGCCCATTCTGTTGCCCGATCCCTTTATTTTCAGTATCTTCAATCTCCATTAATTACCCGATGGCACTTTGGTATGAAAGTGCTTCCCATAAATCGAAAGCAAGAGCCTCGCGTCATTTATTTCAATATCACGACGATCTTATTACAACAAGTCTTAGAAGCAAAAATGCGCCGATCACCCCATCTTAAACTCCTGGAGATTGGGGTTGGATCTTTTGCCGTTCTGTGTGGCTATTTATCCCGGCTGACTGATCAAACCATTGATGCAACCGATATTAATCAAAAATTTATTGACAGCAGTAAAAAACATATCGAACTGAATGACGTTAACGTCCATGTTTTCTATTCAGATATTTTTGCCAATATTCCTCCTTGCAAATATGATCTTATATTCTGGAATCCTTACTATGACTTAGATCCAGATAATTATATGCCTCGGTTATTTGCAACGGTTTCAGAATTCTTGAGCGATCGCGGTCAGCTCTTGTTAGCCTACGGTACCCGCTCTTTAACCCGTCAACGTGTTTTAGATTTTCTATCGCAACAAAAAGAGCAACTGCGTGTGGTAGAAATCAAAACCTGGTGGTGGAACCCCCACGAAGTTATTATAATTGAAAAAAATACATAACTTGCTGATCAAGGCATGAGAGAAGGCAGATGATTGTAGATTTTAACTGGCGCTAAATGAAGGGATTATTGAGTTCCGGTTAGCCGATAATAGACATGGGGATAACGCCATTGAATTAGCTTACGAACGAGGAAGTTTATTTTCACTTTAGCAGGCAAACATGTTACAGGAAAACCAATCCTATCCTTGAAAAAACATAGCGCAGTATCCTCACGGGAATGCAAGCCATACACCACTTCCCGAATGTTCCCAGCGCGCTGACAAGCTTGAACAAACTCCACAACAAGTCCGGTACCAATTTGGCTCGGTAATGCTTCAGTGGCAATGATAATTTCATCAATATACGCCGTGCCATCAACGGCAAAACCTTCTAAATATCCCCCGAGTTTGGCATCAATGAGTCCAGCAATCACCAGCCGCCGCTGGGGATGAAAGTAATCCTGGAATCGCTGCTGATATGCCCGCCACCCAGGAGGTTGGGCACAGCCCGTTCTCAAGAGCGCCGAAGCCAGGACTTCGTATCCCTGGGCTTGGAGCAGAGCTGGCCCCATTAATTCCATAAAACGCACTAATTTTTGGCATTTCCGTAGATCATATTTGCGCTTGGAGGAGAAGTTTTGCGGATGATAATCGGCCAGATTGGTCAGCAGATGGGTGGGCATAGCCCCGTTAGCAGGCAAGCTCCGATCTGTTGCCGCCAGAACAGCTCGAAAACCCCAGCACCATGGCGTTGGAGCCGTTGCTTCCTCAGGGGTCAGTCGCGCCAACCAGTGAATGGGCTGATAGAATCCCCGCCGCACTTCCTCCCAATAGCGACCCCGATGCTCCAGGATCTGGTGGCCTTCCCGCCGCCGCCACTGCGCCATTTCTAACTCTGTCATTGATTTCAGCAAGGCAGCAGATATCTCCCGTGCCTGCCAGTGACTCGGATTATCCATGCATTTATCGGCTTAGTACTGGCTGTTCCCGTCCAAATTGCCAGCCGAATTCTATCCTAGTCTCCGCGCCACCCTGTTGGTTACCCGCTGGAAGCGCTAAACTCGCAAATGAATGAAAATACCGTCAAGGCTGAGTTGTGCAATGGATGTCATCCCTGCCATCGATCTATTAGCGGGGCGTTGTGTACGCCTGTATCAGGGTGATTATGCCCAAGCCCAGGTTTTTGATCAAAGTCCGGTTGCGATCGCTCGCCAATGGAGTGCTCAACTGGCTCCTCGCTTACATCTTGTCGATTTGGATGGTGCCAAAGCTGGACATCCTGTGAATCTTGAGAGCATTGCGGCGATTGTTGCGGCCGTGGAGGTGCCGATTCAGGTCGGGGGGGGGGCTGCGCGATCGCGCCAGTGTTAAACAGCTCCTGGATCTGGGGGTTCACCAGGTGATTTTGGGAACCATTGCTGTGGAGCAACCCCAACTCGTCGCCGACCTCTGTGGAGAATTTCCGGGACAAATTATCGTTGGCATTGATGCTCGGGAAGGGCGGGTGGCAACCAAGGGGTGGCTAGAGACCTCGGACGTTTTAGCGACGGATCTGGCCCAACAAATGACAACCTTGGGAGTCAGTGCCCTGATCTATACCGATATACATCGGGATGGAACCCTCCAAGGCCCTAACCTAGCGTCTTTGCGGGAACTGGCAACCACTGTATCAATTCCCGTCATTGCCTCGGGGGGCATCAGTTCCATCACTGACTTACTGAGCTTGCTGAGTCTGGTACCCCTGGGGGTCACAGGTGCCATTGTGGGTCGAGCCTTATATACGGGTGCGATTGCCTTACCAGAGGCGTTGCGAGCCATCGGCAATGGGCGCTGGCAGGATGTCCCCACGACGGATGTAGGTTTCTCCACCTTTGCCTAGTCATGCTTGATTGCCTCCAAACAGCAACCAACCTCGCGGACTGACCGGGCTACAATCTGGGAAATAAATGCTGAGTTTTGTAAACTAGAAGTATCCTCCGCACCTAATGCAACTATGAATCTTGATAGCCTGATTGACTCGCTGCGTAAAGGATGGCAAATCTCCCTGGGAGCGACATCTTCCCTCATAGAGATGCTGCAAGACCCGGAAAAGCGTCAGCAAAATGTTCATCAGTGGGAAGAATCCCTGAGTGAACTGCCCTATGTGCTTCAAGATCCTCAGAAACGGGACGAGCGCATCCAACAACTTCAGGAGACCCTGGAACAATTAACCCAAGAATGGGCTACTAAAGGTGAAGTCGCTGAGCGGGAAGGGCGCAGTTTTGTCGAAACGCTATTAGGACACTATCGTCAACAACAGCAGGACGCAGCTAGCCACGCAACCGTGAATACAACAGCAACAACCGTGGTATCAACGGCTCTCCAAACAGAGCTACAGGAACTCACCACCCAGGTCGCTGCGATTCGAGCGGAACTTGAGCAGTTGCGCCAGCAGGACGGCTCTGCACCCCAGTAACCGGTCACCACTCCTTCAAGGCTTCAGTAATGCCCTGATGCAGTGCCGCAGATAGATTGACCGCTGCTAAGTGTGCTTGGAGTTGTTGATAAATAGTTTCGGGTGTGCCCACTTGCTTGAGGGCTGTAATGGTGTGTAACCTGACACCCAAATCTGCATCCGCGAGGAGTTGAATCAGGGGTTCCAACCCTTGAATGGCTCCCAATTGCCCCAAAGCCAGGGCTGCCAGCTGGCGAATCCTAGGGTGTTGGAAACTGGGGGTATTGGACTGTAAACCTGAGATCAAAATTGCGGCGGCTGCCGCCTTGAGATCAGGGGTCACTCGTCCCAGGATGTTGACAATTTCCTGAGACAGTAGGATCGATCTGTCTGACGGGTGATCCAGGGTGAGGCTGTGGCCTAAGGCTTCCAGAGCCTTAGCAGTGCCAATCCAGCCCAAGGCTCGGACAATTTCAATCTCAAGTTCGATGGTCGTCCCCACGGCCTTTAGCCGCTGCATCAGCATTGTCACAGCTGCACCCGTTCCCCAGCGCCCCAGGGCGATCGCTGCTTGACGAGCAACCTCTGGATCCATGTCCCAGAGCCGCTCCCCCCAGTATTTGCAACCGATCCAGGTGGGTTGCCAAGTATGGTCGTACCCCCAAGCCTTGAACCGCGACCTGCCTCACCGCCGCCGCCGCATCGCTGAGCGATCGCAACAATACCTCGGGAACCCGCGGGTCTTGTAAATAACTCAGGGCTTCAATGGCAAGGGTACGTACCGTGACATCCTCATCCTCAATGACGCTCAGTAAGGCCGGGATGGTTGCTGGCTGTCCCAGGTAGGCCAGCGATCGTACTCCTAAACAGCGAGTGCTGGGGTCTGCTAGTAAATCAGTCAATGCCGCGATCGCCTCGCTGCCAAAGGCAGCTAGTGACTGAGCGGCTACAACAGCAATTTCAGCCTGATCTTCCGCTACCCCCCGCCACAGTTTGCAGCAGATTTACCAGTGCCGTCAGAACAGCTGGATGCTGAAATTCTCCCAGAATCCGCACCACAAACCAGTGGCATTCCTCCTCCACTTCGGAATTCTGGAGTAGGGCAATTAACGGGTCGATGGCGATCTCCCCCAACCCTGGGAAAACCTTGACCACCTCCCAGCGGGCTTGAAAATCCCCCGCCGACAAAACCGCCAGAGCCAAGGTGAGTAGCTGGAACCGTTCCCCCTGCTCCGGTGGAGTGATCCCAGGAGTGCTGAGAACACAACCTTCTGTGTCCAGGCTTTGTTGCCGTAACCATTGACTCAAAAAAGCCCAATCCTGCCTCTCTAGAGCTGCCTGAGCTAGCTCAAACCCATTGCCGCGCGATCGCAAAATATGATCACCATCCCCAAAACCTCTAAGAAGATACTATCCCTGGGGCAGGAAGCAAGGCAAAAAACATCACAAATAATTGAGAAGTAGGGGGGGGATCTGCAATTCACTCCCACAGAAGGTCAAGAGTCCGGTAGAATCGAATTCCAGGCTCTGGGGGCGTGGCGGAATGGTAGACGCTACAGACTTAAAATCTGTTGATGGTAACATCGTGTGGGTTCAAGTCCCACCGCCCCCATATATTGCGGACATCAGGGATCGATAGACTGACTCCGGCCATCTCCCGAAAACCTTAGATCTACTGCAAGTACCGAGCAGAGAGGTTCAGCTCAATTACATTTTTGACGATCTCGACGAAACTCATCCACCGTGTCATCTCGATAGATAGCGGTGTCAGGGGTCATCAGCTAGGTCGCGATCGCACCGGATCCAGGGGATGGGGTTGGAGATGAAATTGGTGGCTGAAATCTGCGATGGCTGAAGCAGTATACTTTTCAAACATGTTCTGGAGAGATTGACCGGATCTGCACTGTCCCTATGGTGTTTTTGATTCCTGATATTGTTAAGGCTCAACAACCGATCACGCTGAGTGTGGTTGTTCCCGCTTGTAATAATCCCTTGTTTACCGAGCAATGCCTGAATGCCTTGGTGGATACCATGGCGCTCCTGGAACACTATGACCTCTGGGTAGAGCCAGAATATTTACTCATTGATGACCACTCTCAGGATGTGGCGATACAGCGGCTCTTTACCGACTTTCAGCAGGCTTATCCCGGTACTCGGTATTGGGATCTTCAACACAAGCATCACTACACGGGCGTGCTAGCACTGGGGTTGGATGAGGCCAGGGGCGATCGCATTTTGTTTCTCAGCAACGACATGATCCTGACCCCGACCTTTTTAGTGTCCACCCTGGTGGTATCCCTCCTGGATCCGCAGCATGGCATTGTTCGGGGAAAGAGTAACCATTGCGACTGTTTCCCCCAATATGAACTGCTTCCTGTCCAGGATTTGACCACCTATTGGGACATTTGCGAATTTGCGGAACAAGTGCTGGAACAGTTTGGTTGGGCCAGCGCTGAAGACGACATCCTCACGGGGGATTGCTTCATCCTGAGTCGGGCTGTCATTGATGCCATTGGCTCAGTGGATCGGCAGTATTTCAGCTATTTTGGGGACATTGATTATGGATTGCGCGCCCAGCGAGCTGGCTTCAAGTTGGTCTGTGCCCTAGGAGCCTGGCTGTGGCACTGGGGGGCTGGCCACATGATGCACGAAGCATCTACCAGTGGCACCGAAATGCTAGAGCTACGGCAGCGACGGTCGCAGGAAATCCAATCTGCCTATACAAAGTTCCGGCAGAAGTGGCAGCCATCCATGCCTGAGGACTACATCAGTATTAACAATTCGCTGTTGTTTGAGTATTTACGGCAGCTACGGAATGGATAGCCATTGCCACCAGCTCCCTGACTCTGCCGTTGCTTCCCGGTAACTACCCTCCGGAGAAAGACTTGCTCCTTTACGGACAATAAATAGAGTAAAGGGGTAAAGGAGCAAGCGGTTGAGTCGAGATGACTTCTACTTCTCGGCTAGTTTCACTTTGGAGGCCAGCCCCAAAGACTGCAAGACCTGAATCATCATCCAGGTAAAGTCAATTTCCCACCACTCTAAGCCATGTCGGGCAGAGTACTGAAACGCATGGTGGTTATTGTGCCAGCCTTCTCCATAGGTTAAAAGGGCAACCCACCAGCAGTTCGTCGAGCGATCGCCAGCATCGTAGGTACGGTAACCAAACTTATGAGTAGCGCTGTTGACAAACCAAGTGCAGTGGTACACCAACACTAGGCGCACAAAAATTCCCCAGATGACAAAAGGCCAACCCCCGATCAGATATAGCACCACGGCCAGACCAATCTGGACGGGCAGAAAATACTGCTCGAAGAAACGATAGACCGGGTCATTACCGATATCTTTGGTAAATCGGTCAATCTCAGCTTTAGCAGGAACCTCGTAGAACATCCAACCCATATGGCTCCACCAGAAGCCGCGACCAGAGTTGTGGTGATCCACATTTTCATCAGAATGGAGATGGTGGTGGCGGTGCAGACCCACCCACTCAATTGGCCCTCCTTGGCAAGCAAGACTGGCACAAAAAACCAGGAAATATTCCAGCCATCGCGGAGCTTGGAAGCTCCGATGGGTCACCAGACGGTGGAGTCCCAGGGTTACCCCCAGACCACCGGTTACCCAATGTAAGAACACCATCAGGCCAACTGCTGCCCAGCTAAAATTACTCGGCAAGAACGCAAACAGTGCCCCAATATGGACTGTCGCCATAAAGAGAATAATGGGCCAAGCGCGTCGAAGTTGAGTTGAAGTTGCGATAGTCATCCAGAGATTTTAAGGCGTAGGTTTTAATTCCGATCCAGACAATTGATGCGATCCGGTTTAGGCGAGAATGGGCTTGGCATCGCCCACTCCTACATTAAGGTGATTGATGGACAGCTCCAAATTGCTGCAGACAGCAGAGCAAATACTACTACCCATCTTTTCTGGTATTGACGCTCAGGTCAAGCAAAACTTAGGTCGGGTGCTCCAGGCCTTTCGCCACCATCGAGTCGGAGTGCATCATTTTGCAGGGGTGACGGGCTATGGGCATGATGATCTGGGGCGGCAAGTTCTGGATCAAGTTTTTGCCGAAGTCATGGGAGCCGAAGCGGCGGCGGTGCGGGTACAGTTTGTTTCAGGAACCCATGCGATCGCCTGCGCGCTATTTGGAGTGCTGCGTCCCGGCGATGAAATGCTAGCGGTGGCAGGTGCGCCCTACGACACCCTGGAAGAGGTGATTGGTCTGCGGGGAAGTGGGCAGGGTTCCCTGCGAGAATTTGGTATCCATTATCGGCAACTGGATTTGACCACAGCTGGCACCATCAATTGGCCAGCTCTGGCCACCGCGATTACCGATCGCACGCGATTAGTGCTGATTCAACGCTCCTGTGGATACTCTTGGCGCTCCAGTTTAGCGATCGCCGATATTGAGAAAATCATCCATTTGGTGAAGAAACAGAATCCAGATACAGTCTGCTTTGTAGACAACTGTTATGGTGAATTTGTCGCTGATCAAGAACCATCCTCTGTGGGCGCTGATCTGCTAGCCGGCTCTCTGATCAAAAATCCAGGCGGCACCATTGTCGCCGCTGGGGGGTACGTAGCGGGGCGGGCTGATCTGGTGGAAGCTGCGACCTGTCGCTTAACAGCTCCTGGAATTGGCAGTAGTGGCGGCGCTACCCTCGATCAGAACCGATTGTTATTCCAAGGGCTGTTCCTGGCTCCCCAGATGGTGGGAGAGGCCATGAAAGGGAATTATCTCGTGGCTCAGGTATTCCAGCAGTTGGGTTACCCGGTGAACCCGCTACCCACAGCACCCCGAGGTGATGTCATTCAAGCCATCCAATTGGGATCTGCGGAAAAACTCTGCGGCTTCTGCCGTGCAATTCAGCAATCTTCACCCGTTGGGTCTTATTTAGATCCCGTACCTGCTCCGATGCCGGGTTACGACAGCCAGTTAGTGATGGCAGGCGGAACCTTCATTGATGGCAGTACGGCTGAATTTTCCGCCGATGGCCCGCTGCGACCCCCCTATATTGTTTTTTGTCAGGGGGGCACCCACTGGACTCATGTTGCCTTGGCTCTGGAAGCCGCGATCGCTGCGGTTGAGACAGCTAGCAATTAAGTTGCATCAAGCAATGACTCCTATTTCCCCTTGAATACATCTGGCATCGGGGGATAGGTAGGAGCAGGCCGATCGAGCCAAAATTTTATATCCGTCCCTTCAACCACGACCTCGCCAATTGCCGTCATAATGTAGAGCCGCCCTTGGTTGAAGCGGAGGACTGAACTCATGTCCCCTTGGGCAGGCGCAGGCGCAGGAGCAGAGGGGTAATAAAATTCTGGATTGTAGTACCCTGGAGGGGTTCCTGGATATTCCTCCTGAATCCCTAAGTCGTCGTCATTTCCTGGGGTTTGGGGGAGATATGGGTTCGGCTCTTGGTGGGGGGCTGCGTTAATATATGGCTCTGGTAGAGGCGGCGCAGCGGGAAGGATGGTCGGGGAAGGAACCGCAGCGCTTAGCTGCTCTGGAGCCACTGGAAAATCAGCCTGATCGATGACGGGTTCCTGAGCACCATAGGATTTTTGAAAACGAGGTTTATATTCGTGAGGCGGCAGCACCGACGGTTCACGGAGTTCATGGTAGTTGTAAGAAAGAGATTCCTCGGCGACGGCAGGGGGGGGAGGCGGCCAATGAATGGCCTGAATCATGGTGGGCATCTCATCTGCCGCTACTTCTGGATGGGGCTTGGATAGAAAGGGGGGAGGCTGAGGTACCGAAAGGGGGGCCCCTATCCCTGACGCAGTACTTTCTGAGTAACTATTTTCAGAGTCGAGTTGCACCTCTCCTATCTTTGGATTGGTTAGCTCTGTTTTTTGAGTTTCCTGGACTGGACTTAACCACACCAGATAATCCTTTCCCTGAACACATAATTCAGCAGCCCAGGTTTTGATAAACAATGTTCCAGGGTTCATTTCGATATTCTGAACCGGATACCAGGTATTGCGGACTAAAACCAGTAGGTTCATATTCAGGGCATAGCGCAGTCCTGCTTTTCGTTTGTAAGTCCACCATGCCTTCCAAAGATTCACAGCTTCCATGTAGTTGACCTCGTAGCCATCTGGAATTGGAAGCTCTTCGTAAAGGATAAAGCCCTTCTGTGCCGCTGGACTTGTAGGAACGAGAGAACTGTCACACAACACTTGATGAAGGAGGGCCCAATACTCGGACGATTGCCGCACTAATACGGTTCGACCTTGTTCAGTTTTAAGGGTTGCCACGATGCCTCCCCGTTTGGCAATCAACTGCGAGGCATCAAATGCAGTTTCAACCCGGAGATTTTGATTACCAAGCAGTGTGGTATCGCCCTGAACAAACTTCCGAATTAGTGTGACATCATCCAGAGGAGACATAGCTGAAACGGCAGTGACTACATTCCTGATCACCTAGCCTTGCTTCCACCCAGTCCAAGTCTCTGGGGGATTCTAAACTAGATCCGTAGATTCAGAATTCAAGCAATTAAAATTACCTACTCAAAGATCAGACAGCCCAACCTGCTGATCCCCCGCAGACACCGTTCGGAAGTCTACCTATTTTAGCTCAGACTCTACTACCAGCCAAAGGCTGATCATTCCAGCGCCAGGCTCATGCCTGTGGCGGGATCAGCATGCCCCCATTCTAAAATTACCCGTATTTTTACCCCCAACTGTCAAGCAGCTCCAGAGAAAATACTTAGAAAAACTGTGCCTCGCCCAGATCAAGTATTTCAGTAATATTTCTTGGCTTGGAGAACTTGAATGAAAACCCGTATTGATGATGTCATTCCTGGAACAAGACTGACCCAGAGCCAGATAGAATGATGTTTGGCATTGAGGTTTAAATCCTAAATGTCGATCTTTAATGCCCTGAAGAGAGATATTTCCCTGCACTTCAGATTTGAACTGGCGCTTCAATTGCTTTAATCTTTGGCGTTGCTTCTAAGCAGTATCAATGACGAGATCGGCAGCCAGCAACCAATTCAGATCCTCCCTAAAGGGGATATTTCGCTGGAATCCCCACCGCCCGAGGAAAATCGGCGGGGGTGGATCGTTGCTTCTCTAAGCTCACGTAATGACGAATGCTCTGGCTGATGGGCGTGACGATGGCCTCAATGGCGGTGATTCGACCACCCAGTTGCTCGACAACAGGGGCTAGCGCGGTGGTATCTTCCCCCGTCCATTGTCCCCGATAGAGGATGGCAACCCCCCGCTCTCGCAACAGGGGCAAGGCATATTCAACACAGACCGATGCCGTACCCACGGCTCGCACCAGTGCCAGATCATAGGCCCCACGATGGGGCGGCAATTGGCCGACCTGTTCGGATCGACCCACCAGGGGACGAAGGTTTTTCAGTTGCAGGGTGGTCTGAAGGTGCTGCAAACGGGCCACGTTTTTTCTGGGTCGAATCCAACAGGGTGATGGTGGCATCAGGACGGGCGATCGCCACGGGGAGACCGGGGAAGCCCGCCCCTGTCCCGATATCAATCACCCTCAATCCTGGCTGTACCGAGGGCTGCGAGAGTAAGGGTGCCACCCCTTGCAGGGAATCCCAGAGGTGTTTTTCCCAGAATTCTAGGGGGTCGGTGATCCGGGTGAGGTTGAGGCGTTGATTGCCCATCAGGATCTGCTCGTAAATCTGTTGGAATTGCTGTTGTTGATGGGCTGTGGGTTGCCAGCCCAGGGTGATCTCCCAGAGTTCAGGCAGTTCTGGCAGCCGTTGAGGCTCAGGATTCACAAGCATTCCAATACCGATTGAGGGGGTTGTAGTTGAGCCGCCAACCCCTGGGGATCAACCCTCTGGAGAATCCCATGGTTAAGCGTCCAACAGTAATCGGCGATCGCCAGTAATTCTCCCGCATCATGGGAAACCACTAACAGCGACCAGTGTTGTTTCAATTTTGCCAGCAGATTCACGAGTTGGCGGCGCATGGACCAATCTAGGCCCGCCATGGGCTCATCCAGCAACAACAGATGGGGTTGGCGAATTAATTGCACGGCCAGAGACAGCCGCCGCTGTTGCCCTCCACTCAAGGATTGGGGAGCGGTTTGCAGGGGCAAATGATCAAGACCGACTTCACTGAGGGCCTGTTGCATTTGTTCAGAGCGCAGTTCCGGATGCCCCAACCGCAGTTCTTCCAGGATGGTGCCGCCACAGAAATGGCGTTCGGGGAACTGAAACACCAAACCCCCCAACTGCTGAAGATGGGAGGGGGTTAAGACCTGATCGCGCCAGAGAATTTCACCAGAGGTTTTATGTGCCAACCCCGCCAGAATTTCTAGGAGGGTACTTTTCCCAGACCCACTGGGGCCAATCACCAATCCCAGTTTCTGGGGCGCAAACTCCAGGCTGACCGCTTTGAGAATGGCAGTCGCACTGGCGGCGGGATGGTAAGTCAAGTTTTTCAGATATAGCATTCGCGATCGCTGGCAACGAAAGAAATCAGGGCTGTCTTTTTCCCCGTTATCATAGGGAAGAAAAGGTCAGTCTGACGGATAGCTCGTGGATGTGTTTTCATTGTGACAAATTTATTGTGAACGACTTCGGGTGGTTCCAGCCCCATCAATCCTGGTGATGTCCTTGGAACTGAACGGATGCTCCGCCGTCATTTGATAACGCCGCCGTGCAGATTGCGAGAGGTAACCCATGCCCCTTCAACCCTCATCCTGGAAACGTATGGTGCCGATGGTGGTCGGTACCGTGGCAATTGTAATCGGTTTATGGACGAATCTTGCCTTTGCAAAAGATCCCTTTCGCACTAGTAACCCCCACCCGATTAGTGCCAATACCGAAGCAGCTTTTCGGGCTGTGTTTGAACTGGGGAACTATCCGGAAGCCGGACGGGTTCTCCAGCAACCAGATGCCAATGAACCCCTATCCTATGCCCTCAAGGCAGCGATCGCCTTTCTGAGTGTGGATACCAAGGCGTTGAGAAACAATGACCCGGTTGCTCTGAAGAATCTGGATGACTTTAAGCTCAATGGCACCCAAACCCGCGAAGTTGCGGAAAAGCTGCTGGCCACCGATCCACTCCGGGGCAATCTCTACCTTGCCGTCGGCCACTTTTTAGAGGGGGCCTACGCCATCACCAGTTTGGGTACGGTGGCCGGTCTGCCGACAGCCCTCTCCAAGTTGGAACTGGTGCAGAAGTATTTAGGGCAGGCTGAGGCGATTAACCGCAATGATCCAGAACTGAGTTTGATTAAAGGGTATATGGATCTGTTGTTAGCCGTAAATCTGCCGTTCTCGAACCCAGACGACGCGATCGCCCGCTTGACCCAGTATGCAGCGCCTCGCTATTTGGCCTATCGCGGTATTGCCATCGCCTATCGAGATCTGAAGCAATTTGACAAAGCCCTGGATGCCGTCAACCAAACCTTGAAAGATAACCCCAACAATCCAGAAGTCCTGTACCTAAAAGCCCAGATTTTCTATCAGCAAGGGAACTACCCGCAAGCCTTGGCCCTGTTTGACCAAGCCTTAACCAAGAAAGACCAACTACCCCCAGGGGTGGTCAGAACCCTGACCCGGGAGCGAGATAAGACGGCACGGAAACTGGCCCAGTCAGCTCCCCAGCCCAGCCCCACCCCTACTGCCACCCCCCAACCAAGTCCGCAATAGGATGGAGATATCTGCACCTTAACTGGAGACGCTGGTTTGGATATCAAATTCCGTGAATTTAACCCCTTTGACCTATGGATCTGGCTGGAGTTTGCCACGGTTCCCTCAGAAATGGAAAAGCAGTACGTTGAAGAAGTCTTCAGCTCTTGGTTTTTTCTTGGGAAGCTGGGCAGCTTCAATGCTGAGAATCTCCAAGTGCAAGAGATGGGCATTGACATCAGCTATATGGACTACGACACCAGCATGGCAGAGGATAGCCTGTTGGCACTGATGCACAATATGGCAGAGGTAGAGTACGAAGGCACCTGGGCGCGGTGTTGGTTTGATATGGGCACCAGTGATGCCATCGCCCTAGATATTTTGATCAATGCCTTTCAGCAGTTTGGCAAAGACTACGTTGCCATTGAGAAGCTGATTATTGGGGGACACAATGAAGACTGGCCAGTCGCCCAATCTCGACGGTCAGATGTCTATTCAGGGAATGATCTCAACTAGCCTCTAGATTTGTGCTGATTCTCCCTCCAATAGGTTGTAAAAGATCATCAAGCTTAATACGCAAAGGATGACACCCCTTGCTAGGCTGGAGTTATTCACTCATGAGATTGGTTGTACTACTCGGATACGGTTGCACTCTCTCGGCGGCAATGGGTTGTGTGCAAGACAACTACATTGCGATTCAGTAGGAGATGCTTGGATGGAGGATCCCCTCATTCCTCTCTCGATTGTGAGAGGATGGGGGGATTCAATTTGTGTCCAACACTACCAGGCCCAGGGGTTAATGGGAACGCTATCAACAAAAAAGCTTGAGGCGATCGCCGGTCAGACCGCCCGTCTACAAAGGTTCTAAGTTGCCTGACCAGCACTATATTTTGGCGCTTCGCAATGACGACCCAACCAAAGATTATTGTTTTGGACGACGATCCGACGGGTTCTCAAACCGTTCACAGTTGCCTGTTGCTGACCTGTTGGGATCAGGAAACCCTGGAACTGGCCTTTGAAGATGCGGCACCGATCTTCTTTATCCTCACCAATACCCGTGCCCTGTCCCCCGAGAAAGCGGCGGCGGTGACGCGGCAGGTCTGTCACAACTTGAAATTAGCCATTGAGACCGTTGGCATTGACAATTTTTTGGTTGTCAGCCGCTCTGACTCAACCCTGAGGGGACATTACCCAATTGAAACCGATGCGATCGCCGCAGAATTGGGTGACTTTGATGCCCATTTTTTGGTTCCGGCGTTTTTTTGAAGGAGGACGCACCACCCGCGACAGCATCCACTACCTGCGGGTGAAGGGGGTGGATACGCCAGTTCACGAAACCGAGTTTGCCCAGGATTCTGTGTTTGCTTACCATCATAGCTACCTCCCCGATTATGTAGCTGAAAAAACCCACGGGCGGATTGCGGCCCAACAGGTTGAGCGGTTTTTGTTGGCGGATATTCGAGCCGGAAGCCTGGAGCGGCTCTTACGCCTGCACAACAACCAATGTGCCGTTGTCGATGGCGAGACCCAGGCAGATCTGAACCGCTTCGCTGCTGATGTGTTAGTGGCGGTCTCCCAGGGTAAGCGGTTTTTATTTCGGAGTGCCGCCAGTCTACTCACGGCCCTGGCTGGATTACCTCCCCAACCCATCCCCCCAGAGGCGATGGCCCAGTATGTCCGCGCTGGTAAGCCGGGGGTGGTGATTGTGGGTTCCCATGTGCAAAAAACGACGGAGCAACTGCAATGCTTGCTCCAGGCACCGGGAACCGTGGGCATTGAAGTTGAGGTGACCCGACTGTTGCCCGACCATGCCGATGCCTACCAAACCTTGCTGAGGGAGGTGGTGCAAGCTGTCCATAGGGTGCATGCTGCATCCCAGACTGCCGTTGTCTTCACCAGCCGTCAGGAACTCGCCTTTGCCGATGTCCCCACCCGTCTTAAGTTCGGGGAATTAGTTTCCAGCTTTCTGATGGATATTGTCCATCAGTTGCCCACCGACATTGGCTACTTAATTAGCAAGGGGGGCATTACCTCCAACGATACCCTCAGCAAAGGTCTGGGACTGAAAACCGCTCGTCTGCTGGGTCAGGTGATGGCAGGTTGTTCAATGGTGCGCACAGCGCCGGATCATCCCCAGTTTCCAGGGTTGCCCGTTGTCCTCTTCCCTGGCAATGTGGGGGACGTGGATGCTTTGGCGACGGTTTATCAACGTCTGAGTCAGTACCTTTAATGGCCCCAGGGGAGATGCTGCAAAATGGAACGGATTGGCTGGATTGGTCTGGGAATTATGGGGAAGCCAATGGCGCTGAACCTATTGCGGGCTGGCTATCCCTTGGTGGTTTATAACCGCAGTCGTCCCGCCATGGAGGAACTGAGAGCAGCGGGAGCCAAGTTGGCAGAGTCTCCCCACGCAATTGCCCAGCAAAGTGATGTGGTGATCACCCTTTTGCCTGACTCCCCCGATGTGTCAACGGTGATCTTAGGGCCAAGCGGGGCGATCGCGGGTACCCGCCCTGGGATGTTGGTGATTGATATGTCTACCATTGCACCTGGGACGGCACGCCAGATTGACGCAGCCTTAAAATCCCAAGAAGTCTCGTTTTTGGATGCTCCGGTGTCCGGTGGGGATATTGGTGCCCAGCAGGGAACGCTTTCGATTATGGTCGGGGGGGAGGAGGCAGCCGTTGAGCGAGCCCTGCCAATTTTGCAGGTGTTGGGTCAGAACATCGTCCACATGGGAGCCGCCGGTGCCGGACAGGTGACCAAAGCTTGTAACCAAATTGTTGTGGCATTAACCGTCCAGGCGATCGCAGAAGCCCTCACCTTCGCCCAGAAGTCTGGAGTCGATAGGGCGAAGGTGAGGGAGGCACTTCTGGGAGGCTTTGCCCAAAGTCGGGTTCTGGAGGTTCACGGTCAACGGATGCTGGAGGGATGCTTTCAGCCCGGATTCAAACTGAAGCTCCATCGCAAGGATATGAATATTGTTTTGGAGACCGGTCGAGACCTGCAAATTCCCTTACCGGGGAGTGCCCAAGTAGCAACTCTAATGGATGCCCTGTTGGCCCAAGGTCAGGGAGAGCTGGACAATTCCGTATTAGTCACCCTATACGAAGGCTTGGCTGGTCTCTCTGCATCCAGCAACCCAAGATAGGGGAGGCACCTGATAATAAATATTCCAGGGTTTTAGGGAACTATCCATGGACGTTGCCCCCCTAGCTCAGAAAAATTTTAGAAAAATCCGATGCAGATTTCTCCATCGCTCCTTTAGGCAGGAATCACCTGAATCACCAGCGCCCGCTTATCCAGGGTCTGAATTTTACCGACTTGACTGAGGTCATTGGCAATCCGATCTAGCATCTCCGCAGCCCGATCGCGATATTGATGTTCCCGACCCCGTAATCGAATCAGAAACTTCACCGAATCACCCTTGGTCAGCCACTGAACAGCTTTATCAATACTGAGCTGATAATCAGATACCCCAATATTGGGACGGAGCCTCACTTCTTTCACCGTTGGTCTAGCGCTCTGACTCTGGCGTTTCTTCTGTTGATACTGAAGTTTGCCATAATTCAGAATCTTCGCTACTGGCGCGTCTGCACCTTGGGAGACAACTACCAGGTCAAGTTCCACACTCTCAGCTAACTGGAGAGCGTCGTAGGTATCAGTCAGACCAAGCTTGTTATTTTCATGGTCAATTAAAAAGACCTGAGGAGACTTGATTTGACGGTTAATTAGTTGTTTTTGGGCTACGATGATGTTTTCCTCTTAGTGGGTCAATATTTTACTATGTAAGTGCTATTAAGCTAGCATAGCACTTTCTCTCTGTGTAGCCTCCAGTGGTAGGCTAGGTGCCGCTGCTCCAGAGGAGTGAGTTCGACCACTGGCGATCGCACCCACGGTCTTGACAGCATCACAGCGCTTTTGATCAATGGTAGCTATGGTCAACTCTACCCCAGAGAGACAAGGTGAATGTCAGCCAAAAGCTGCCCTGATCGTTGGTGCCAGCCAGGGAATTGGCTTGGAGTTTGTGCGTCAGTTGCTAAAAATTGAACAGGTGGAGCGGCTCTACACCACCTATCGCAATTCTGGCTCAGAACTGTTGCAGATTTCCGATCCACGTTTACGCTGCCTGCCTATGGAGATTACCGATGAATCCCAGATTGCGGCGGTTGTGCAAGCAATCCAGGCAGAGACTCCAGTACTCCACACCGTGATCAACTGCGTGGGGGTGTTGCATGAGGGAAGCCTGCAGCCGGAAAAAAGTCTGCGCCACCTTAAAGCCGAACAACTACTGCGTTATTTTCAGATAAATAGTATTGGTGCTGTGCTATTGGCAAAGCAGGTGCAGCCTTTGTTAAAGCACAGTGAACGTGCCATCCTGGCAACCATTTCCGCCAAAATTGGCAGCATTGGAGATAACCATCTGGGGGGATGGTATGGTTACCGCGCCTCCAAAGCTGCGTTGAATATGTTCATGCGCACGACTGCGATTGAATATCAGCGTTTGTGTCCCCGGACAATTGTTGTCACGTTGCATCCCGGCACAACAGATACCCAATTATCTCGCCCCTTTAAGCGCCAAGTAAAACCAGAACAATTGTTCTCAGTTGAGCGCACTGTTAAACAACTTCTAGAGGTGCTGGATCGACTGCAAGAACGTGACAGTGGGGAGTTCTTTTCCTGGGATGGGAATCGTCTACCCTGGTAAGTACAACTACAAGTTAATGCCAGGGAGACAACCCCTGAAAAGGATGCTCGATCTAGGCAGATCTTGACATGGACGGAGGTTGATCGCCTGATCATTACTGTTGGGGCAAAATTCAGTTGGTTCGTGATCGGCCTGCCCTACCAAGAGTGTTTAATCATGCTTTGGCCATTGGCGCAGCAACAATCATCCCCACCTTGGTGGATATTCCCTGGAAACCCTGGCATAGGTTTGCAAGATGAATGCTTCCCGACCTAAAAGCTGGTTGATCAAAGGCCTAGCGATGGTGTCGTTGGCGATCGCCTATTACCTGACAGCTGAGCTGGGACGACACCTGGCTTCGACACCACAATCTGTAACACCAGTGTGGCTCCCGGATGGGATTGCATCGGCGGCAGTCTTGTTGCTGGGGTTCTGGATTTGTCCCGGCATCTGGCTAGGAGCGTTTCTCGCCAATGTCTGGGCATTTTGGGATGCATCCAGTATTGCAACCATTCTCGTTTCCCTGTTGAAAGCTAGCAGCATTGGGGTAGGCACTACCCTGGGAACCCTGATCGGGGCTTCTTTGTTACAACGGTTTCATAGAGAAGGGGAGTTGCTCAGCCGCCCACTGCATATTTTCCAATTCGTGGTCTTAACAGGTCTGACGGGGCCGATTGTCAATGCCACCGTCGGAGTCACCACCCTGACAATAGCTGGAAATGTTCCCTGGTCAGCCTTTGCTACAAACTGGCTCACCTGGTGGATCTCGAATGTGGCAGGGATTCTGATTGTAACTCCGCTCCTGCTGAGTTGGGTGCCCCTGCTTGCCAGCCATCGATTTGCCATTCAGCAACTGAGTCTTCACTGGCTGCGCTCACCCAGGACTCCGTTGCATCGACCGGCTGCATTTTTTTGGCAGTTTGGGGAAGCAATCTTGTTACTGGTGACCGCCGTGGCGGTGGCTCGGATCACACTTTGGAGTCCCCTGAGCATTAAATTTTTAGTCCTGCCGTTTCTGGTTTGGTCTGCATTTCGCTACGGGGTGCCCGGCGCTACGTTGGCAATTGCCCTGCTTTCAGCCATTGCGGTTGTGGCCACTGTCCATGGATTTGGCCCCTTTATCAACCGAGACTTCAATCTATCGCTCCTGATGCTGCAAGCATTTATTGGGGTGGTCGTCCTCACCACCCTGGTCTTGGCCGCAGCCATTACCCAGCAACGGAAAATAGAACGGAAGTTGCGGGAGCAAACTTACCAACTCGGTCTGACCCTTGAGTCGCTTCGAGAGTTAAAAGAACGGTTTGAACTGTTTCTTCGAGCGTCTAATGATGGAGTTTGGGATTGGAACTTCGTCACTAACGAAATCTACTTTTCTCCTCGATGGAAGGAAATGATTGGTTATGGGGATCACGAACTTCCCAACACCCTATCTTCTTGGTCAAAGGTGATCTTTTCAGAAGACTATGTCACTGCCCTGAAATTGGTCGAGGACTATAACGCGGGTCGGGTGTCTCAGTTCTTAACGACCCAGCGATTGCATCATCGCAATGGCTCGACGGTATACGTGTTGTCCCGAGCGATTCATATTAAAGATGCTCAGAATCAGGTGATTCGGATGGTAGGGGCTCATACTGATATCACCGATTTGTTAGAGATTCAACAAGAACTCCAGCGCTCTAAAACTGCCATCGAACAGCAATTTCAGCGGGCACTGCTGCTGAAGAAGATCACCCAGGAAATTCGCAAAAGTTTGGATGCAAACCAAATCTTTGCGATTGCTGCAACCCAGGTGGGGCAGGCGTTCCAAGTAAATCGTTGCTTAATCTATAGCTATACCAGCACGCCCACCCCTCAACTTCCACTGGTTGCCGAGTATTTGCAGCCAGGTTACTCATCCCTCCTGGGCCAGGAGATTCCCCTTGCTGGAAATCCTCATGCGATGACGCTGCTGGCACAGGATGAGGCGATCGCCTCGCCCGATGTCGATGCTGACCCGCTCCTGCACCCTGTTTCCTGGTTGTGTCAGCAGTTGGGTCTCCAGTCTATGTTGGCGGTGCGTACTTCTTACCAGGGACAGCCCAATGGTTTGATTGCCTTACACCAGTGCGATCGCCGTCACCTCTGGACAGCTGATGAAATTGAACTCCTGGAATCTGTGGCCACCCAGGTCGGGATTGCCCTGGCCCAGGCCTATCTTTTAGAGCAGGAACGTCAACAACGGGAGCAACTCACGTTGAAAAATGCAGCCTTGGAACAGGCAACCCAGGAGGCAGAAGCGGCAAATCGCGCCAAAAGCGAATTTTTAGCGATGATGAGCCATGAAATTCGTACCCCAATGAATGCGGTGATTGGCATGACTGGACTGCTCCTGGATATGCAACTCCCCCCCCGAGCAGCAAGACTTTGTGGAGACGATTCGCAGCAGCAGTGATGCCCTCTTGACCATCATCAACGATATTCTCGACTTCTCTAAGATTGAATCGGGGAAGCTGGAGTTGGAATCCTACCCGCTTAATCTCCGCAATTGTGTGGAGGAATCCCTCGATTTCATTGCCTCCCAAGCCGTCACCAAGAAAATTGAACTGCTTTACTGGCTCGATCCCCAGATCCCGGATGAAATTGTTGGCGATGTTACCCGTCTCCGCCAGATTTTAATTAATTTGCTCAATAATGCGGTGAAATTTACCAGCCAGGGAGAGGTGTTCCTCTCTGCCACCGTCGAGAAAATCACCCCTCAGGAAATCCCTGACCATCAGCTAGGTCTGGCTGAAGCATTGCCAGCCCCCAACCCCCAGGGCAGCTCTCCATTGCAACTGCGCTTTGCGGTCAAGGATACGGGGATTGGTATTCCCCGCGATCGCCTGCAGCGGTTGTTCCAATCCTTTAGCCAGGTTGACTCCTCCATTACACGAAAGTATGGCGGGACTGGGTTAGGACTCGCGATCAGTAAGCATCTCTGTGAAATGATGCAGGGAACCATTGGCGTTGAGAGCCAGGTTGGGCAGGGATCAACCTTCTGGTTCACCATTTTGACCCATGCTACCCCCGATCCAGATACCTCGGAGAGCGTCATTCCTCCCCTGGAACTAGCGGGTAAACGGTTGCTGATTGTGGATGCCAACACCACAAATTGCCAGATTCTGACGCTACAAACTCAATCCTGGGGAATGTTCCCTCAATCCGTTCACTCCGGCACAGAAGCCCTGGAACAGCTGAGTCAGCAGCCTGATTTTGACCTGTCAATTGT